>JAABSL010000221.1 GCA_011390415.1 Desulfobacteraceae bacterium | reverse complement strand
GAAGATGATCTTTGTATTCATCCGGCAGGTTTTCAAAATGCCGTTTTTGGGATGGTGGCTTTTCTTCTCTAAGCAGATAGGGAAGGTCTTTTTTGGGTTCGCCTGTAAGGCTGGCGATCACCGCCAAATCCTTTGCTGAGATATTGTCCTCAATCCATTGCGCCATTTCAGAGGATACGGGACAGAGCATTTTTTTAAAGGGCAGGGCATCCTGAATGGTCCGTGCCACGTCAAAACCGATTCCAAGTGCTGTCTCAACGTGGGAGGCATCCTCCAAATGATCTCCCTTCATCAAGGACAGGGCAATGGCCGCCACCATAACTTTGCTGGTCCAGATAACAGGCTCATTGATTTCATTTATAATATCGATGATGTCCAGTTTGTAGTGCTTGGCAAGTTCCATGGCGCGCATGGCATGCTGGCATTTTTCGGGAAGTTCATTATACAGGTCGATTTGGTCAAGATAGGTGGGATATGGCGATTTTTGAGCGGAAGATATTTCTTCTGTGGGAGAGAATTCTTCTGTTGATGGGGCAGATTCAGGGGTGGGTTCTGAGGACGTTTTTATCGGTGCGTCTGATAATAATTTGATATTATTGTTTTTATCAGGTGTTCGCGAAAGGAAATCATTTCCTTTCGCGAACGCTTTGTCGGCTTCAGATGCTTTTTTGGATTCCGCCGGTACAAATCCAATTTTGTTTTGTGCTGATTCTGGTTCAGAATTGAGAGGTTTTTTTGATGCTGTCGGGGTAAAATCCGGAGGTGATGTTTTTATGTCGCTATCCAAAATATTGATATGATTATTTTTATTTGATGTTCGGAAAAGGAAGTCACTTCCTTTTCCGAACATTCTATCATTGTCTCGTTCATAAATATCACCGGAAATGTTTCCGTTTGTTTCGTGATATTCTGAAGTATTGTTGTCGCTGATGGATTTAATTATTTCATTTGTGCGCCCAAGAGACATGCCAATTTCTAAAGCTATCTGCCGCTGAGTCATTCCCTGTTGATATAGACTCAGGACTTTTTCTTTAAGTTTTTCTCGTTCCTCATCCCGGATCGGTTGTAACACCATTCTCACCCACCGTTGGGTTCGTCCGATTTCATGCGCGATTTTATCAATATCTTTTACACCGTTTCGCCATGCAGAGATGATCACATGTTTGATTTCATCCGGTGTGAGGGGTTTTGAGCTTTTATCGTTTAATCTTGCGGCATTCAGCAACAGATGTTCTTTCGGGATTTTGAAAATATAAACCTCAATTGTGGTTTCGCCTCTGATTATCCTTGCCTCCAGCCGGTGGTAGCCGTCCAGGAGTATATGCCTACCGGTTTTTTCATCTAATACCACTTTTATCGGTTCAAAAAATTCGCCATACTCCATTGCCTGCACAAATTCTCGAACTCTTTCCTGATCAGTCTGAAAGCGGGGGTAATATTTCTGGTCAATAATAATGTTTTTAATTGAAATTACAGATGTTTGTGTTGCCATTGAAAAGTTTCCTCCCATGTTTGATGTGATATCAGTGCATCTCATTGACGTTACCGAAAATATAATAAAGCTTAAGCTGTATTAATCTCTCGCTTAATCAATTGACTTCCAATCTCGTAATAAACAGATTTGAGGGTACTTGTACTGAGGAAACTCAAGGGCTTGCTACGATTAAAAGTGCTAATCTAAAAGGATTCTGCCCGGTTTTTTTGTCAGTCTGGCGGGACTCTTTGAACCGGGGAAAATCCTTTTACAATGCATTATTTTAAGAACAATGATGTAAAGTATAATGCATTGCGTTATAATAAGTATTTTAATTAGGCGCATGATTTAGCTATGTCAAGTAAATAATGCCACTTTTGCTTAATATTAGTTACAAAATAATACTCTTTTATAAATTAATTAATTTAATTATAATAACTTATGAATAAAACACAACTATTACTAAATGTAACAATAACGTAAACGTAAAGATAAATTAAATTAACAGGAATAAATATGGGGGGCTTAAAAATAACGTAAAGGTAAAAGTTAAATTTGATTTCTATATTATTTCAATTAAATATAAATTATTTGAATAATATAGGTATAAATTCAACTGATTATTGTTTTAAAATGAAGTATTAAAATAATGACTAAATATTAAACTAAATGAAGAAAAATGAAAATTATAACAAAGTTTAAATTGAGAAAACTTTATTTTTAAGATGCCATAAAAATATTTTTTTTAAAAAGGTATGTGATTCCGGTCGGATATTTGTTTTGATGCCTTTTGCGGACTCTTCATCATGAATTATTTTTCCCAGCAACTCTATAATTACTTATAGGAACACAACAACGATAAAATGATCATTTCATCCGTTAAGTTGGTTTTTGGCAGATTCAATGATGCCAAAATTAATTCAATTAACAGATTAAGAAATTGTTCAATATTATTCGTTCATTTTTAATTTTAAATGAGGAAAAAAGAGGAGATGCTAATGAAGGTTGTAAAAGATGTTTTTGATGAAATGGCAGACAGCTGGCCGAGTGAGATTATTGCAAGGACTGAAATTAAAGTTTTTACCGGGGGATTAATTAGCCCGAAATATATCGCGAATCTTGATAGTTTGGGTGAAGGGCCTTGTGGACGTATCAAATCAGGAAGGAGAACCGGGTATCAAAAAAGAGCATTTGTTCAATGGCTGAGGGAAAGATCTTTAATTGAAATCCCCATCAAAAATTTGAACAATAACTGAATGAGTCAGTTATCAATCTAATTATATTTTTCTTTTTTTTTGTCTCTGTAAAGTCAGTACAGGGGAGACATGAATTTGTAAAAGGGAGGAGGCTGAAGGCCCCTCCTTTTTTTTTATTTTAATTGGCCAATTATCAAATTCGGTCAACCGCAAAGCGCAATAACCTATCCAGAATTCAGTATCCCAAACAACCTCTCTTAAGATAATCACATCTTCATAAAATTTAAGAAATTAACTCCATCGATTCCGTCACTATCCATATTTTTAAAAGGGGATATCTTTTATGGGGGACAAATGGGGGATATTTTCCAAGAAAAGAAAAAGGCGACTTTTTAAAAGTCGCCTAAGTCTTTGATTTTATTGGTGCCGAGGGACAGAATCGAACTGCCGACACGGGGATTTTCAGTCACCTGCTCTACCGACTGAGCTACCTCGGCACAAAAAGTATGTGTTGGTATTATGAAAAAGACGTACCTCTGTCAAGGGTTTTTTAACACATATCCCCAAATTGATGCTGAATTAATGTGCAGGCGGAAATAGAAGCGGTTTCCGCCCTCAAAATCCGGGGGCCTAAGGATGCGACAATAAATCCCTTGGAAATTGCCAACTCTATTTCTTTATTGGAAAATCCGCCTTCGGGCCCGAGAAGGACAAAAATTGTGAATGGCTTTTTATGCAATGTACTCGCGGTTTGGGCCAGCGATGTGGTTTCGTTTTCATAAAAAATAATTTTTAAATCCATATGGCCGGACGCTTCAACAGCCTCCTGAAACGTCATCGGGGCCAAAATCTCCGGCACACGGGTTCTCCGGCATTGTTTAACTGCTTCTTTTGCAATCAGTTCCCATCGTCCGAGTTTGGAGTCGATTTTTTTGGGGTCGGGTTTGGGAACTGAAAATTCACTGATCACCGGCAGCCATCCGGTAATACCGATTTCCGTCAAATGACGAATCAGCATATCCATTTTTTTATCTTTTAAGTATCCCTGGCCGATGGTGATTCGTAAGGGGGATTCAGTGGCGGGAAAATATTTTTTAATGATTGCAATATTTACCCGTTTTTTTGACAAGCTGATGATTTCCGCCTCATATTCCATACCGGAACCGTCGACAAGAAGTATATGATTTCCGGGTGTTAGCCGGAAAACCGTGGAAATATGATGGGCATCGGCACCATCAATAACCGGAGAATCCTTTGTCACTTCATCTGGGTCGATAAAAAAACGCTTCATGATAATCTGCTGGGCCTGAGTTGGGTTATCGGGTTGTCCGCTTTACGCAAGTGATTCATTCTCCGGATTCCGGATCGTGGTCGACAGGGTCTCTTGTCCGGAATAATATATTTTATGAAGACTGATGTATATAAATATTTTTAATGACCTTACAACTTAACTGAAGTGGATGACCAGGTGAAATTTTATTCAATCCGGTCCTTTGATTGGGTATTCAATATCATTTAAAACCCTTATGTTCATGGAGATTGCAATGATTTTGGCAGGTTCTATTCCCTTGACACCATCAGCCCCCCATGTTACTTAAATGTCATAATATTTCATTAATTTTAAAGGTTATTAATACATCATCTGATGCCGTATCATCAGGATAGAACAGGGGACCCACGATGACTGAAAAACATAAGCGCGGTCATGACCAGCCGAAAAAAAATACCGAATCCGATGACGATATTATCGAACTTTCAGATATCGCTATCGGCATCACCCCGGAAGATGATACGATTGTGGAGTTGACGGAAGATATCATTGATGAAGCCTTTGTCGGTTTTACCGGCGCCACCAGCGAGTTGATCGAAGGTGGTGATGAACGGGTTTTGGATCTTTCGGAAAACATCCGGGCCAAACGGAATGAAGCAATGAGCCGGCCGGATGTTGCTGACAGGTCTGAAATTGCTGATTCTGATGATATTGCCAGCTCATTTGATGATGAAAAGGATAATCTGGAAGAAGATATTACCAAGGAGATTGATAATTACTTCGGCACGGAAGAAACCACTTTTTCAATGGAAGATACGATTTCCATTGAAAAATCCCAGGCAGCTGAGAAATCCGAAAAATCCGCCAATCAATTCAAAGACCAATTGCCAGTCAAAGACCAATTGAAAGAAAAATCCGGGACCGTGCCGGATGAGTTGCAAACGCTGCAAACAGATTATGCAGCCCATATTTCTTCCGCGCAGGTGGATGAAGCGATTGAACGGGTCGTTCGAACGATGTTTGCTGAAAAAATCAACAGAATACTTGACGAAATCATTGAAAAAACAGTAACAGAAGAGATCAGTCAGTTAAAGGATCACCTGCTCGGCATTGCCGGAAAAAAAGAATAAGCCGGCCTGGTATTTATCAGGTCGTCTTTGACGTTGGGTTTTAGAAGGGGGTTAAGTTTTAATCCCCTTTTTATTTAACCTGATCTCCGTTAATCCAGGCGCAGGTTAATAATTCGTCATAAAATATAAAATTGCACAGGATAAAAGCATGGAGTCGATGTTAAGCAAAGGATATGAGCCGCATGAAGTTGAAAAGAAATGGTACACACACTGGGAAACCAACGGGCTGTTTGCCGCAGCTGAAAAAGACGACCGGCCCGCCTATTCCATCGTGATTCCGCCCCCCAATGTCACCGGGGTGCTGCATATGGGGCATGCGCTGAATATTACCCTTCAGGATATTTTATGCCGTTATCGAAGATTGTGCGGGGATAATGTGCTGTGGATGCCGGGAACCGACCATGCCGGCATTGCCACGCAAAATGTTGTGGAAAGAGACCTGACCGCCAGCGGTATTGACCGGCATCAGCTGGGCCGTGAAAAATTTATCGAAAAAGTCTGGCAATGGCGTCAGACATACGGCAGTGCGATCATTAACCAGTTGAAAAAGCTCGGTGCCTCGTGCGACTGGCAGCGGGAACGGTTTACCATGGATGAAGGCCTGTCCCGGGCCGTTAAAAAGGTCTTTGTCCAGCTTCATCAGGAAGGACTGATTTACAAGGGAAATTACATTATTAACTGGTGTCCGCGCTGCATGACGGCCCTGGCGGACCTTGAAGTTGAACATGAGGACCATGAAGGGCATCTGTATCACATCATGTATCCGGTTGCCGGCGGTGAAAAAGGTCCCATTGTAGCCACCACACGGCCGGAAACCATGCTGGGCGACACGGCGGTGGCGGTTAATCCTGAAGACAGCCGGTATGCATATTTAGCCGGCAAGGAAGTGGAACTGCCGCTGACCGGCAGAAAAATTCCCGTTATTTCGGATAAATATGTGGATATGGCGTTTGGGACCGGTGCATTAAAGATCACCCCGGCCCATGATCCCAACGATTTCGAGGTGGGGCGCATTCATAATCTCCCGAGCCTTAAAGTCATCGGAGATGACGGCAAAATGACGGCGGAAGCCGGAAAGTATGAAGGTCTGGATCGGTTTGAATGCCGGAAAGCCGTTTTAAAGGACCTTGAGGAGCAGGGGCTTCTGGTCAAAATCGATTCCCATGATCATGCGGTCGGGCACTGCTATCGCTGTCATACGGTTGTTGAGCCGAATCTTTCCAAACAATGGTTTGTAAAAGCCGGCCCCCTGGCTGAAAAAGCCCTGGCAGCCGTGAAAACAGGGCGCACCAAGATCGTGCCGGAAAAATGGGAAAATGATTATTACAAATGGCTGGAAAATATCCGGGACTGGTGTATCTCCCGGCAGATCTGGTGGGGGCACCAGATTCCGGCCTGGACGTGCGGTCAGTGCGGCGGGATTACGGTTGCCGAACAGACGCCGGAACACTGCAGCAGCTGCCATAGCACTGATCTGGTGCAGGACCCGGATGTGCTGGATACCTGGTTCAGTTCCGCGCTCTGGCCGTTTTCCACCATGGGCTGGCCCGATGAAACCGCGTTGCTGAAAACTTTTTATCCCACTTCTGTGCTGGTGACCGGATTTGATATTCTCTTTTTCTGGGTGGCGCGCATGATGATGATGGGGATGCATTTTATGGATGACGTGCCCTTTGACGACGTCTATATTCATGCCCTGGTGCGGGATGAAAAAGGCAAGAAAATGAGCAAATCCACCGGAAATGTTATCGATCCGCTCACCATCATTGAAAAATTCGGTACGGATTCGCTGCGGTTCACCCTGACGGCATTTGCCGCCCAGGGCAGAGACATTAAACTGTCTGAAAAGCGGATTGAAGGGTATCGCAATTTTATTAATAAATTATGGAATGCGGCCCGCTTTTCGTTCATGCACATCAAGCAAAATTATGCGTCTGATGCGTTTTCCGATCTGTCCCTGCCGGACCGGTGGATCCTGGACCGTCTGAAAACCGTTTCCCAAAATATGGCCGAAGCCCTTGATACCTACCGTTTCAATGATGCCGCCAATGAGCTGTATCAGTTTGTCTGGCATGAGTTTTGTGACTGGTACTTAGAATTCATCAAGCCGGCCCTTTACGGCAACAAAGGGGATGCTGAAGAGCAATCATCCAAAAAAGTCCTCTGGCGGGTGCTTCATGATACATTGATCCTGCTTCATCCCATTATTCCGTTTGTCACCGAAGAAATCTGGCACATATTGCCGGGAACCGAGGGATCCATTATGCAGGCGACCTTTCCCTCGGATAAAACCATGTCCGGACAGATCTCGCTGGATCCGGACGCTGTCAGAGAGATGGACCTGATTATGGCGGTGATTACCGGTGTCCGGAATATCCGGGGAGAGATGAATATTTCCCCGTCCAAAGCCCTTGACGTTCTGGTTCAGACGGCTGACGAAAATACCCGGAATTTGCTGGAACAAAACCGGGAGTTCGTCATTGATCTGGCCCGGCTTGATAGTTTTGTCGTCGAACCTGTGGGCGAAAAACCCAAAGGCACGGCCACCGCCATTGTGGAACAGGCAATTATTTCCGTATACCTGGAAGGCATTATTGACTTTGGCCAGGAAGTGGCCCGTCTTGAAAAAGAAATTGCAAAAATTGACGTCGAAATTGTAAAATTAGATAAAAAACTCACGAATCCGGGTTTTGTTAACAAAGCGCCCGAAGATGTAGTGGGCAAAGTCAAACTCCAGCATCAGGAATATGTTGAAAAAAAAGAAAAACTGACCGCCAATCTGGACCGGTTTCAATCCCTTCAAGCCGAATAGAATGTGGACAATATGAGTTTATTTATTAATGGATTACATTCAGGTGCCATCGACCATCTTATTGATCTTGCCATTGCCGAAGATATAGGGCCAGGAGACATCACCACCAGCCATTTGCCCGATCCTCTGGCCCGGGGCAGGGGAGAGATTGTGGCCAAAGAGCCTGTTGTTGTGGCCGGGCTTGAAATTGCAAAAAGGGTTTTTGAAAAATTTGAGCCGGAAGTTGTTTTTTTGCCGAAATTTAAAGACGGAGATGCCGTCCGGGCCAAAGAAGTGATGGCTGAAATTTCCGGCACCATGCAAACCCTTTTGAGCGGAGAACGGATCGCGCTTAACTTTCTCCAGCGCTTGTCCGGAATCGCAACAAATGTCCGAAGCTATGTCGAGAAACTGAAAGATGCCAAAATTCGCCTGGTGGATACGCGCAAGACCGTTCCCGGCTGGCGGGTTCTGGATAAATATGCCGTCCGTGTCGGGGGCGCTTATAACCACCGGATGGGACTCTATGACGGCGTGCTGATCAAAGACAATCATATTGCGGCATTCGGCGGTATCCGCAACGCGGTTGCGCATATCCGCAATCAGGTTTCCCATTTGATCAAAATTGAAATTGAAACCTCAAACCTGGATGAAGTGAGCCAGGCCCTGGATGCAGGCGCTGATGTCATTATGCTGGATAATATGGAAATTGAAGAGATCCGGTCGGCGGTTGATTTAATAAACGGCCGCGCGGTTGTTGAAGTATCCGGTCAGGTCGGCAAAGGCGATTTGCAGGGTCTGGCAGAAACCGGTGTTGACATCGTTTCCGTGGGTGCGCTCATTCACGGGGCCGTGTTCATGGATATCAGTATGCGGATATCGTCTGCCGGGCCATAGCTATTACAAAATGACCGTTTCAGCATCAGACATAATTAAATGATTCCGATTCGAGATACAATTCCATCCCAAAATTATCCGGTGGTTAACTCGACGCTGATCGGAATCAACATTGTCGTGTTTCTTGTTCAGATGTCCCAGGGCCCGGGCCTGGAGAAATTTGTTTATACATACGGTCTGGTGCCCGCCCGATTTTCCATTCCCTACATTGCCTCACATTTTACTTTAAGCCAGCAGATTTTCTCATTGATATCATTCATGTTTCTTCATGGCAGCCTGATGCATATTATCGGAAATATGTGGACATTGTATATTTTTGGCGACAATATCGAAGACCGGCTGGGGTCGCTGTATTATCTGTTGTTCTACCTGCTGTGCGGATTGGTGTCCGGTCTTTTTCATTTATTTTTAAATTACCATTCCACGGTTCCGACCATTGGCGCCAGCGGCGCGGTGGCCGGTGTCATGGGGGCTTATTTTATTCTTTTTCCGCATTCAAAGATACTCACCCTGATTCCGATTATATTTATTCCGTGGTTTGTGGAAATCCCGGCGGTGTTTTTTCTGGGGTTCTGGTTTTTTATGCAGCTGCTGAATGCGACATCCGGCGATGCCGTGGCCGGCGGTATCGCATGGTGGGCCCATGTGGGCGGGTTTGTGGCCGGCATTGTAAGCTTAAAACTCTTTAATGTTTTGCCGGAAGCCGGGTTTTGGTCCGGTTTAAAATCATCTGCATTTAAAAAGAAAACCTCGCCGCGCCTTCATGTTGTCAGGTCCGCAAACTTCCGTCAAAAAGACAATTCGTACGAGGAAATCCGTATCACTCCTTATGAGGCGGCTGCGGGCACCAAAAAAATGGTGAATATTCCGTGGGGATTTTATAACCGTTTTTACAATGTAACAGTTCCGGCAGGCGCCCATGACGGAATGATTCTCAGATTAAAAGGTGTGGGTGAAGCCGCAGAGAACGGGGAGCGGGAGGATTTGTTTTTAAAGGTCCGGATTCAGCAGCCATGGTAGATACTTCATGGAAGGCAATTATCGACAGCCGGGTAAAAAACCTGGGCCCCAGGACCAGGTTTTCAATTCAGGAATAAGCAGGGAAGGGCTGTTCAGAATAGATCGCAGGTTAAGGCAGCAGAAGCGCTGTCCGGTTGCGGCCGCCGTCTTTTGCCATATACATGGCCTTGTCCGCCCGGCAGACAAAATCGGTCAGCAATTCTCCTGGCAGATATTGGGTTACGCCGATACTGACGGACAGATCTTTTTGAATGCCTTCGATAAAAAGTTCATTTTTAACGACATTATTGATGCGTTCCGCAACTGCCATGGCGGCATCAGAGTTTGTTTCAGGCAGAATCACGGTAAATTCTTCGCCACCGTAACGGTATCCCGTATCCATTGCTCGCAAACAGGAGGTAATCAGTCCGGCCACTTTGTGCAAAACCTTATCGCCTTCTAAATGGCCATAGGTGTCATTAAATTCCTTGAAATGGTCGACATCAATCAGGAGAAGGGAAAGCGGGCGCTGATACCGGTTAAAGCGGTTTATTTCGTTTGCCAGCTGCTCGTAAAAATGTCTGGAGTTGTAAAGCTTCGTTAAATCATCCGTAATTGCCAGTTCTTTGAGCTTTTCAAGTATCTCCGCCCGTTCCCGCGTCAGTTTACGCTCTCTTAATACCCGTTTTAGACGCAGTAAAAGTTCTTCAAACCGAACCGGCTTAAAAATAAAATCATCCGCCCCTTTGTTGATGGCTTCCTCATAGGAGTAGTCGCCGGTATAACCGGTAATGACGATAATATCCGTATCATAGGTATCCTTGATGATCCGGGTCATTTCCAGCCCGTCCATGCCGTTCATGATGATATCGGTGATGATCACATCCACAGCACGGGTTTTGAGAAAGGACAGCGCCTGCTCCGCACTTTCAGCGCTATAGGTTTTAAAATCAAGGATTGTCAGAAATTCCTGTATGGAATTTCTGATTTGATCATCGTCATCAACTATCAGGATGCGGGCGGTCATTATTTTTACGGCGTGATTTTTTAAAGTTTGTAATTATATTACTGTTGTTGACATGTTTTTGAAGACTTGATAAATATCACTGTTTTTACAAATTTATATGATTTTAATAACATAAGTGAATTTTAAGTGTCAATTTCCTTTTGTCTTTATTTACTCCGGTCATATTGAAACGCTCAATTCCGGTGTGATTTAATTTTTTATCCATACTCAATACAAAGATTTTTTTACCCATATGAAAAACATTCGGAACTTCAGCATTATCGCTCATATTGACCATGGCAAGTCCACGCTTTCCGACCGGTTGATTCAGACAACGGATCTGGTGTCTGATCGGGATTTCAAGGACCAGATGCTTGATTCCATGGACATTGAACGGGAACGGGGCATCACGATTAAAAGTCAGACCATTTGTCTGCCCTATACGGCAAAAGACGGTCAGCTCTATTATTTAAATCTTATCGATACTCCCGGACACGTTGATTTCAGCTATGAGGTATCGCGCGCGCTGGCATCCTGCGAAGGGGCTCTGCTGCTGGTGGATGCCAGCCAGGGAGTGGAAGCGCAGACCATTGCAAATTTGTATCTGGCAGTGGATCATGATCTGGAAATTATTCCGATTATCAATAAAATCGACCTGCCGTCGGCTGAAATCGATATGGTCCGGGAACAGATTGAAGAAGATCTGGGCCTTGATCCGGAAACCGCGATTCTCTGTTCGGCAAAAACCGGGGCCGGCGTCAGCGAAATTCTCGAAGCGGTGATCAACCATCTGCCGCCGCCCAAGGGAGATCCGGACGCCCCGCTGCAAGCCCTGATTTTTGATTCCCACTATGATCCGTACCGTGGAACCATCATTCATTTCCGGGTAATGGAGGGCACGATTAAAGCCGGCGATGAAATTCTGCTCATGTCGAACAAGGCCAGTTATGTCGTGGAAGAGGTGGGGATTTTTCAGATAGCCCGGATTCCCCAAAAGCAACTGAAAGCCGGACAGGTGGGATATTTGATCGCCGGGATCAAAACGGTCAGTGATACCAAATGCGGCGACACGGTTACGTTGAAAAAAAATCCATGCCCCAAGCCGCTGCCCGGGTTCAAAGAAACCAAGCCGGTGGTATTTTCATCCATCTATCCGGTTTCCACGGACGACTATCCGGAACTGGTGACGGCCATGGAAAAATTAAAACTCAACGATGCGTCCCTGGAGTTTCAGAAAGATTCATCTGCTGCCTTAGGGTTCGGGTTCCGGTGCGGCTTTCTGGGCCTGCTCCATCTGGAGGTGGTTCAGGAGCGCCTTGAACGAGAATACGGCCTGTCGCTGATCATTACCGCACCGTCAGTTGAGTATGAAATTGAAATGACCGATGGCACCATTGTGATGATTGATAATCCCGCGCTTTATCCGGAACCGGGAAAAATTGCCAATGCGCGGGAACCTTATATCAAGGCATCAATTATTGTTCCTGACAAATATATGGGGCAGGTGATGAACCTGGCCCTTGAACGCCGCGGCATTAATACGGATTATCAGTATTTTTCCAGCAACCGCATGGAGATGATTTTTGAAATACCTCTGGCCGAAGTGGTGTATGATTTTTACGATAAACTCAAAACCGTTACCCAGGGGTATGGGTCTTTTGATTATGAAATGCTGAATTATCGGGATTCCGAACTGGTGCGGGTGGACATCCTGGTAAATGGCGACCGTGTGGATGCCCTTTCACAGCTGGTTCACAAGGACAAAGCCGTTGCCCGGGCGAAATTTGCCTGTGAAAAGTTAAGAGAGGAAATTCCCCGTCAGATGTTTCGGATTGCACTCCAGGGGGCCATTGGCGCCCAGATCATCGCGCGAAAAACCATCAATGCCTATCGCAAGGATGTGACGGCAAAGTGTTACGGCGGTGATATTTCCAGAAAGCGAAAACTGCTTGAAAAGCAGAAAAAAGGGAAAAAGCGGATGAAGATGGTGGGGGAAGTCATGATCCCGCAATCCGCGTTCCTTGCGGTATTGAAAAGCAAGGATTAATTTCTTTTAAACCACAGAGGCAACAGCGAGCACGAAGATTTTATATGAAAATCGTAAATAAATCTTTCCTCTGTGATCCCTGTGTCCTCTGTGGTTCAGTTTCCCGGGGTATCAATTAAAAAAAAGTTATAAAAAAGATGCGAAAGAGCAGATGCAGTGGTTTTAAAAGATTCGTTCTCTGCGTCTTCGCTTCCCTGCGGGAGAAAAGTTTTAGTAAAAAACTACCTGTCGTTGATTTCAAATTGATTAAAGAAAAATCCGATTTCAACGGCCGCGGTTTCCGGCGCGTCAGAACCGTGAACGATATTTTTTTCAATATCCGTGGCAAAATCCCGGCGGATCGTGCCTTCGGCAGCTTCCTTGAAGTTGGTGGCGCCCATGAGGGTCCTGTTTTTTTCGATCACGTTATCCCCTTCAAGAATCATCGGCACAATCGGTCCGGATGTCATAAATTCCGTGAGGCTGCCAAAAAACGGCCGTTCTTTGTGAACCGCATAAAATTTTTCCGCATCCGCCTGGGACAGGTGCACCATTTTCATGGCAACGATTTTAATGTCATTTTCTTCAAACCGCTTGATCACCTCACCGATCAATCCGCGACTGACCCCATCCGGCTTGATAATTGATAATGTTCTTTCCATTTTCTTTAATTCCTTTCTGGTTGAATGTTTTTGAGCCGAGATATCAGAAGGCGGTATTCAAGTCAAGATCTTGCTTTTGCATCTGGTCATTGGCTGCAAAAAATAAATTTTTTTTTAAAGAGATACTGAAATTTTTCAGGCAGCGTGTTAATCTGTTTCCTGCTATCGTGATAAAAACGGTATCTTCTGATTTTTCAAAAATATTTTTGAGGAGCAGATCATGACGATAAATCAAACTAAAAAAATGGAAGCGATTGCCGGTGATATCACAAAACTGGAAGTGGACGCCATTGTGAATGCCGCCAACAAATCATTACTGGGCGGCGGCGGGGTTGACGGCGCCATCCACCGGGCAGCCGGCCCCGAACTGCTGAACGCCTGCCGGAAACTCAACGGGTGTGAGACCGGAGAGGCTAAAATCACCGAAGGATATAACCTGCCGGCAAGGTATGTCATCCATACGGTGGGACCGGTATACCACGGTCGTCCTGAAGACAAAACGCTGCTGGAAAACTGTTACCGCAACAGTTTGTCTTTGGCTGTTGAAAATAATTTGACCACCATTGCATTTCCGGCTATCAGCTGCGGCGTTTACGGATATCCGATGGATAAAGCCAGCAAGATCGCGGTAACCACCGTGGCTGATTTTTTAAAACAGTCTGAGAAATCCCTGAACGTGCTGTTTGTGCTTTTTTCCGGATCAGACCTGAACGTCTATAAAGACAGGCTTCAGGCCAGCAAATAACCGGCTGACGTCTGTCGGTTTCAAAAAAAATTATATTGACAACCTTCCGGACCATGATTAAATTTCTTGTACTTTTCGACGGATAATACGACGGATAATAAATTATAATTTTAAATACCCTGGAGGTTGTAATGTTAAATGTAACCGAGATGGCGCAACAGCAGATTGCGGAGTTTTTCAAGGATAAAGAAGAGGTAAAGCCCATCCGGCTTTTCCTTAACCAGAGTGGCTGAGGCGGACCGTCTCTGGCACTGGTTCTGGATGAACCGAACGATATGGACGAAGTTTATGAATTTAACGGATTTAAATTTATTGCGAACAAGGATTTGCTTAACCAGGTACAGCCGGTAACGGTTGATTTCAAAGGTGTCGGATTTCAGATCGATGCCAACCTGCAGATGGGCGGTGGCTGTACAAGCTGCGGCACAGCCGGTTCCTGCGGTTAAGCAATATAAAATAGCAGTTGAAAAGGCAACATCTTCGCAGATGTTGCCTTTTCTTTTTTTTCGCATCCCAAGTTGCGCATGATACAGATCGAATCGAATGATTACCTGAACGCAATATGATAATACCAGAAGATCAGCTCCGGGCCGAAGAAGATGTATGCAATGGCCCCGATGGAGAGAAACGGGCCGAACGGCACCGCAAATTTAAGATCTTTTTGTGCAAAAAGCATCAGCACACCCCCGATCAGTGACCCGGTTGCAGAGGCAATGAAAATGGTAAAGAAAACCCCCTGCCATCCGATAAATGCGCCGATCATGGCAAGAAGCTTAATGTCGCCCCCGCCCATTCCCTCTTTACCGGTGATAAAATAATATCCCCATGCAATCAGAAAAAGGCTGCCGCCGCCGATCAGTGCACCGATTAGGGCATCCGTTAAGGATACGGTGGTCAGAAAATATGCCGCCACCAGACCGACGGGAATGCCCGGAAGCGAAATAACATCCGGAATTATCTGATGATCAAGATCAATAAACGTTATGACCACAAGGGAGCTGAGAAAAATAAAATAAATGATAAAATCAAGTGACATGCCGAACCGGATCACACTGGCCAGGGCCAGCAGTCCGGTCAGCAATTCCACCATCGGATAACGTACGGAGATGGGTTCTGCGCATGTCCGGCATTTGCCGCGAAGGACCAGGTAGCTGAGCATGGGAATGTTATCATAGAACCTGATGGGCGTTTTGCACTTCGGACAGGCGGATGGCGGCGAAACAACCGACTGCGATTCCGGAATCCGGCAGATGCAGACATTTAAGAAGCTGCCGATGCAGGCGCCCAAAATAAATGCGACAATCAGAATTGGCAATGCTGGCATTTTATTCCTTTTCGGTATAGGATGACATTTCTAATGAAGGGCCACTGTCTAATTAAGCGTCACTGATTAAGCATCATATTTAATACGGTTTTTAAAATCAATGCCTAACTCAGCCGGCGGAAAATATAAATTGATATCACCGGTCAAAAACAAGTGATAAAAATTTTTAACTTTACAAAAGAGGTGTTTGTTTTTTAGTAATGTTGAAAATTTCGGGTTATGTTTTACTTTAACAATATAAAAATAAATCTTTTTACAAAGCACAGGTGCAAACATATGGCTGAAACAGACAAAGACGATCTTGTAAGTCTTTTGGAAGATACTGACGGTAACATTGAAATACCGGAAACCATGCCGTTACTGCCGGTCAGGGATGTTGTGATCTTTATCGACATGGTGCTGCCCCTGTTCATCGGCCGGCAGCGATCGGTGAAGGCGGTTGACAAATCAATGGGCGGCGACCGTCTTTTGTTTTTATCAACCCAAAAAGATCCTTCCGTTGAAGACCCGAAAGCCGATGATATCTATCGGGTGGGCACCATATGCCGCATTCTGAGGATTTTAAAGCTTCCGGATGGCCACTTTAAGGTTCTGGTACAGGGCCTGGAAAAAGGCCGCATCAAACGCTATACCGGCAAAAAGAATTTTTACAGCGTCAAGGTGGAAGTCATGAAAGACAATCCGGTTGAAGAACTTCAACTGGAACATCAGGCCCTGATGCGCAATATCCGGGAAAACTGCGAAAAAATTCTGACCATACGCGGTGAATACTCAAGTGAAATCGGTATTCTCCTCGATGAGATCGAGCATCCGGGCAAGCTGGCGGATCTGGTATCTTCCAATTTAAAATTAAAAATTGAGGAAGCCCAGGGCCTGCTTGAAATATCAGACCCGGTGGAACGGCTGCACAAGGTCAATGATTACCTTTCCCGTGAAGTCGATCTTTCCATGATGCAGGCAAAAATTCAATCCGATGTCCGGGATGAAATTTCAAAAAACCAGCGGGATTATTTTCTGCGGGAACAGGTTCGGGCCATTAATAAAGAACTGGGTGAGTTTGATGACAAACTCGAAGAAATTGGGGAATACAAAAAGCTCATCAAAAAGGCCAAGCTTCCCAGTGAGGCGGCAAAAGAAACCGACAAGCAGCTCCGCCGGTTAGAGCAAATGCATCCGGACTCCTCGGAAGCCTCCGTGATCCGGACCTATCTGGACTGGATTCTGGATTTACCCTGGGGCAAGCTGACCAAAGACAAAATTGACATTCCGACTGCCAAGCAAACCCTGGACAAGCATCACTACGGACTGGAAAAGATCAAGGACCGCATCCTGGAATATCTGAGCGTCCGGAAACTCAATCCCAACAAAAAAGGCCAGATACTTTGTTTTGCGGGCCCTCCGGGGGTGGGAAAAACGTCGCTTGGACAAGCCATCGCAAAAGCCATGAACCGGAAATTTTTCCGGGTCTCCCTGGGCGGCATCCGGGATGAAGCGGAAATCCGCGGTCATCGCAGAACCTATATCGGGGCCATGCCCGGCCGGATTTTGCAGGGGCTGAAACAATGCGGAAGCAGCAATCCGGTGTTTATGATGGATGAAATTGATAAAATCGGTTCTGATTTTCGCGGTGACCCGTCTTCCGCACTTTTAGAAGCCCTTGACCCGGAGCAGAACGACAACTTCAGCGATCATTATCTGAATCTGCCCTATGACTTGTCCAATGTCATGTTTATTCTGACCGCCAACGTCATTGACACCATTCCCTCGGCGCTCCTGGACCGGATGGAGGTCATTTATCTGTCCGGGTATACCCTGGAAGAAAAAATGGCGATTGCGGAAACTTTTTTGCTGCCCCGGCAGATCAGGGAAAACGGGCTGAAGAAAAAAAATATCACCCTCAGTGCCGGGGCCATGCAGCAGATTATCGAAGAGTATTCCTGTGAGTCCGGCTTGCGGAATCTGGAACGGGAACTGGGAACCATTTGCCGGAAACTGGCCCGTAAAATTGCGGAGAATGAAAAAGGGCCGTTTCATATTTCCAAAAATAACCTGCAGAAGCTTCTGGGCCCGCCGAAATTTATTCCTGAAATGGATCAGGAGGAAAGCCAGGTGGGATTGGCAACCGGTCTGGCCTGGACCTCTGTGGGTGGTGAAGTCCTCTATATTGAAGCCACTCTGCTCGAAGGCAAGGGGGATTTGATTATTACCGGGCAGATCGGTGAAGTCATGCAGGAGTCCGCCCGTGCAGTGGTTACCTATGCCCGGGCCCATCGCAAGGAATTCGGCATTAAAAAAGATTTTTTCGAAAATCATGATATTCACATACATGTCCCTGCCGGTGCGATCCCCAAAGACGGTCCTTCGGCCGGAATTGCCATGGCCACCGCCCTGATATCATCGATTACCAATCGACCGGTTGATACGGAAGTCGCCATGACCGGTGAAATTACCCTGCGGGGGCGGGTGCTGCCCATCGGCGGTCTGCGGGAAAAGTCTTTAGGCGCATTGCGGTCCGGCATCAAGAAAATTATTATTCCGGAGAAAAATCGCAGTGATTTGTCGGAAATTCCCAAAAATGTGAAGCGGAAGATCAAATTTTTCCCGGTGTCCTCAATTGATGAAGTGGTTTCCATTGCCATCGGAGATAAATTATATGTGCCGGCGGGTCCCAAAACCCGGAAAAAGAAGTAACGGCTCCGGGACGGATGGTTGCGTAATGGTGAAGAAGGGCGGTTTATGAATATACTTGCGGTGGATACTGCGACCAAAAGCTGCAGTGTTGCTGTTGTGAATGAAAAAACCATTGTTTCCGAATATACGGTCAATCATAAAGACACCCATTCCAAATTTGTAATGGGATTGATTCATGAGATTCTCGCTATTTCGCATTTGACAGTTAAAGATTTAGATGGATTTGCCGTAACCATCGGACCGGGGAGTTTTACCGGGCTGCGGATTGGGTTGAGTACCGTAAAAGGTCTTGCCCTGGCCACCGGAAAACCCGTTGTGGGCGTCTCGTCATTAGCGGCCCTGGCATTTCCCGTATGCATTCCAACATCGTCTCCCGTCACCGGCAGCAGTGCGCTCATTTGTCCCATGCTCGATGCCCGGCGGGATGAAGTCTATACCGGCGGTTACCGTTTTAACGGTACGACGCTGATCAATGAACTGCCCCCGCGGGCGGTCCGGCCGGATTTTGCGGTTAAAGATATCAATGAGCCCTGCATTTTTGTGGGCGACGGGGCCATTGCCTACGCGGAACTGATAAAACGCCATTTGGGCCCGTTGGCTGTTTTTGCCAATTTTCCCGGGCATGTTATCCGGGCATCGGCGGTGGGCCATGTCGCCATGGCGCGTTTTAAGAATAAGGATACGGATGATCCCGGCCGTTTGAAACCAGTTTATCTGCGAAAATCAGATGCGGAAAAAAATTTAAAATCTTCTATTTAGGGATGCGAAAAAAACCAATATACTTGAATTGCGCTGGATTTTGATTCGTATTCAAGGCGCATCAAAGGGAACATATCAGGATATATGACCTTTGATGCAACAAAGAATGCGGGTCAAAAGACAAGCAAGACGGGTATATTCGCTTTTTCCGCTTCCCTTATACATAATATCTTGTCATTACTGTTTTTATTGACATTAAGAACAAATTCTTTTAAGTTTGCAGGATTATTTTGAGCAAATCATTCAATACAGTTACGAAACCGGAAGAGGTCAACCAGAAGAGGTTAAATTGACTGACAATTCAATAAATACGTTTTTCAGGGCGGACCCGCAGAATCAGACAGCCTTTCCAATTGCAAAGGCCGGGTGGCCGTTTATTTTTGCTGCCGCATTTGTGACGTTTGTAATTGCGCTGGCCGGGTTTAAGATTCTTTCCTTAATCGGCATCGCCGCCACGCTGTTTATCTGCAACTTTTTCCGTGATCCGGACCGGATGACACCGGATAAAGACGGGGCGGTGGTTTCCCCGGCCGATGGCCGGGTGGTTTCCACAGCAGTGGTGGACCAGAACCCGTTTATCGACGGACCGGCGCTAAAAATCGGTATATTTATGAATATTTTTAATGTTCATGTGAACCGGATTCCGTTTTCCGGAAAAATAAAAAAGATCGCATACTATCCGGGAAAATTTTATGCAGCGGATAAGGAGAAAGCCTCCACAGACAACGAACATAATGCTCTGATCATGGAGACTGCGGATAAGCGGGAAATATGTTTTGTTCAGATTGCCGGTTTGATTGCAAGGCGGATTCTTTGCAGCGTCGGAGAGGGCGAAGAAGTTGTTTGCGGGCAGCGGTTCGGTATCATCTGTTTCGGGTCCCGGGTTGATGTATACTTACCGCCGGATTCAACACCGGATGTCGTCAAAGGAGATAAAGTAAAAGCGGGTTCGTCTGTTATAGGATATTTAAAATGAAAATAAAATCCATTGAAAATAAAAAATTTAAAAAAGGTATCTATATTCTGCCGAATTTTTTTACTTTGATGAATTTATTTTTCGGTTTTTGTTCCGTGATCTTTTCGGTGGAAGGCAATTTCACGACAGCGGCTGTCGCTATCCTGCTCGCCGGTGTTTTTGATCTTCTGGATGGGAAAATCGCCCGGGCCACCCATACCACCAGCCGTTTCGGCGCGGAATTTGATTCCCTGGCGGATCTGGTTTCATTCGGCATGGCCCCGGGGGTAATGATGTATTTGTGGGTTCTTCAGCCCCTGGGACGACTGGGATGGCTGGCGGCCTTTTTGTTTACAGCCTGCGGCGCACTCCGGCTGGCACGATTCAATACCAACCTGGACCAGCCGGGAGATACCAATTTTACCGGCCTTCCGATTCCCGCGGCTGCGGGCATGATCGCGGTGACGCTGCTTTTTATTCTGGAGCTTCAATTGAGTCCCGAAAACTGGCGTTTTCCGGTATTGTTTTTAACATATGTGCTTTCATTTCTAATGGTCAGCAACATCAAATATTACAGTTTCAAAAAAGTCGATTTATTTAAATCAATGAATTTTAATGTGCTGGTCGCCATGATGCTGGTGTTGATTTTGATTGCATCCAAGCCCGCCATTACGTTATATGTAATTACTTTGGGGTATATCGCCTCCGGTCCTGTCAGGTGTTTCCTGTGGTATTTTCAAAGAAATCATCAAAACCAAGACCTGATATCCGCCGATAAATTCAAAGATTAAAAAAAATTTAATCTGAAATTTAATAAATTTGCTTTCACGGGATTTTCCGTGTATAGCGGTAATTTTTTTTGCAAGGAGTTTAAACGATGACGAAAAAGTACGATATTGCGGTTCTGCCAGGGGATGGTACCGGTCCGGAGGTGGTTGACGAAGGGTTGAAGGTTCTTGAAGCGGCTGCCGCCAAATTCGGTTTTCAGATGGATTTTACCACATTTAATATTGGCGGTGATCATTATCTCGCCACCGGTGAAATCCTGCCGGATGATATTATTGAGCAATTGACAAAAAGAGATGCTATTTTTTTGGGCGCCATTGGTCACCCGGATGTCAAACCCGGAATCCTTGAAAAAGGAATACTGCTCAACCTGAGATTTGCTTTGGATCAATATATTAATTTAAGGCCGGTAAAACTTTATGAAGGCGTTGCGACCCCCTTAAAAGACAAAACCCCGGCAGACATTGATTTCGTTGTTGTCCGTGAAAACAGTGAAGGTCTTTATGCCGGCGCCGGCGGCACCTTGAAAAAAGGAACCCCGGATGAAGTCGCGATCCAGGAGTCCATCAATACCCGAAAAGGGGTAGAGCGGTGTATCCGGTATGCATTTGAATATTGCAGAAAACGGAATAAAGCGAAAAAATTAACCCTGTGCGGGAAAACCAATGTACTGACATATGCGTTTGACCTGTGGGAAAGAGCGTTTAACGAAGTGGCCAAAGAATATCCGGATATTGAAACCGATTATGCCCATGTGGATGCCATTTGCATGTGGATGGTGAAGAACCCGGAATGGTTTGATGTCATTGTCACGGACAACATGTTCGGCGATATCATTACTGACCTGGGGGCCATGATTCAGGGCGGCATGGGAATTGCGGCCGGCGGCAATATCAACCCGGAAGGCGTTTCCATGTTTGAACCCATTGGCGGGTCAGCCCCCAAATATACCGGCATGGGGATCATTAACCCGATTGCGGCGATTTCATCTGCGCAATTGTTGCTGGAAACAATCGGCGAATCAAAAGCGGCACTTGCCATAGAAGCGGCGGTAAAAAAGACACTGCGTGACGATATAAAAGATATGGGTGCCGGAAAAATGGGGCATTCAACCAGTGAAGTCGGCGATATTGTCGCCAATTATGTTAAAGGCGGTACAGGAGAGTAATATTGAAACAGGTACCCATCACCAGAGAAGGCTATGAACGGCTTAAAAAAGAACTGGTAAATTTGAAATCCGTTGAAAGACCAACCAACATCAAAGCAATTGAAGAAGCCAGGGCTCACGGTGATCTGTCGGAAAATGCGGAATTTGATGCGGCAAAAGAACGACAGTCCTTTATTGAAGGCCGCATCATGGATCTGGAATATAAACTGGGTAATGCGGATATTATTGATCCGGATACCCTGAGCCGGGATTTTGCAAGATTCGGCTGTACGGTGCGGCTCGAAAATATTGATACCGGTGATGAAGTCAAGTATCAGCTGGTGGGCCCGGACGAATCTGATATTAAAGAGGGCAGAATATCCGTGGCCTCGCCGCTGGGCCAGGCAATGATCGGAAAACAAATCGGTGACGAAATTACGATTATGGCACCGGGCGGTAAAAGAAATTATGAATTAATCGAAATTCTTTAATATCAGTCTGAATTTTATGTTTATCGCATAAAATCAGACCTGGGAGGAAAAAATGGCCAGAGTAACAGTTGAAGACTGCTTAAAGCGTATCCCCACCCGGTTTATGCTGGTGCATGTAGCCACAAAACGCGTCCGGCAGCTTATAGAAGGCAGCCCGCGGCTTGTGAAATCAAACAATGAAAATGTAGTGACCGCATTGCGGGAAATCTCCGCCGGTAAAGTGTTTTTAAGGGAAGAAGAAAAGGATACCGTTGAATAGCTGTATCTGATGTCGCAATACCTGCTTAAGTCGATGAATCGTGATGTGGGCAAAGCGATTCATCATTATGACATGATATCCCATGGCGACAGAATTATTGTCGGGGTGTCCGGCGGCAAGGACAGCCTGGCCCTGTTGTGGATCTTAAACGAACGCCTTTCCAGAATCCCTGTAAAATATAAATTGTTTCCGGTTTATATTGATCCCGGTTTCCCGGACGGTTTTGCTGATTCATTGTCAGATTATTTACAAAGTACGGGCGTTGACCTGCGCGTTGAGACAACGGATCATGGTCCATTAGCGCACAGCGCCTACAATCGGGAAAATCCCTGTTTTCTATGCGCCCGGTTGCGCCGGAAACGAATTTTTGAAATTGCAGATGAACTTGACTGTAATAAAGTGGCATTTGGTCATCATAAAGATGACATTATTGAAACGTTTTTTTTAAACATATGTTATTCCGGCAATATTTCCACCATGCGGCCGGTGCAATCGTTTTTTAAGGGTAAAGTTACCATTATCCGGCCATTGGCCTTTGTTGATGAAGACAGAATCAGACGGTTTGCCAGAAGCAGAGAATTTCCGGAATTTATCAATCCCTGTCCCCGCTCGCAGATTTCAAAACGAAAAGAGATCAAAGAGATGCTGGCCCGGATGTATCGGTCAAATAAAAAAATAAAGGGAAATATTTTTAACGCCATGAAAAACGTTAACCCTGATTATTTATTATAATATGAATTGTTTAAACTTCAGAAGCGCGTTTTTAATATTTTGAAACAGAAAACTATGAAAGATATACAAAGCGAACCTGATTATCGAAATATCGCTATCAATAAAGTCGGTATCAAGGACTTAAGATATCCGGTAACGGTGCTGGACCGTAACCGGGGCAAACAGCATACCGTCGCATCCATCAATATGTATGTGGACCTTCCCCATGAATGCAAGGGAACCCACATGAGCCGGTTTGTTGAAATGCTTCACCTGTTCCGTCCCAATATTGCCTTAAAAACATTTGCGGAAATTCTGACCCAGATGAAAGAGCATTTAAATGCCGAATCCGCTCATATTGAAGTAACCTTTCCGTATTTTATTGAAAAAAAAGCACCGGTCACCCATTCCCCCGGGCTGATGGACTACACCTGCCGCCTGGTGGGTACCATTAATTCCGTCAGCCATGTGGATCTGATTTCCGAAGTGATCGTACCGGTGACGTCTGTTTGTCCCTGTTCCAAGGAAATCAGCACGGACGGCGCCCACAACCAGCGGGGAATGGTGCACTTGCGGACCCGGTTTAAGAAATTCATCTGGATCGAAGACATGATCGAACTGGTGGAGCGGGCCGCATCCTGTGAAGTCTATTCGGTTTTAAAGCGGTCGGATGAAAAGTTTATTACGGAAAAAGGCTATGAAAATCCGAAATTTGTCGAAGATATTGTCAGGGACATTGCCGTGGAACTGAATGCGGATAAAAATATCACCTGGTTTTCAGTGGCGGTTGAAAATTTTGAATCCATCCACAACCACAATGCCTATGCGTTTATTTCCAGCGGTCAGCAGCCCAGATTATAATCTCCGCACCGGCTATTGAATCAGTTTTTTCAATTCTTTGACTATCGGAGCGGTGCTTTTTCCCGGCGAATTCACCAGTACAACAAAGGGGTACAATGCCTTTGTTGCAGATACGAGATACCCCGCCCGCGTGGAAATTCCGTTTAATGTCCCGGTTTTATAATATTCACCGGCATCATGCGTCATCAGGCCATGATACGGTCTGAATTCGGACAAAATTTCAAGAAATGCCCGGGCGGTGATGCCATTGCTTCTCGATATTCCCGAACCTTCCACAAAAGATATCTCATTTGCGTCAAATTGGGCTGCTATATATTTTCTGGCCGCCCGGATGCCTTTTTCCATGGTTGCCGGCGGGCCGAATGCCCGGGCACCGGCTGCCAGCAGGAGCTGATTGGCCATAAAATTATTGGAATATTCCAGCAGGCGGGCAATAATTTCTGTCAGGGGATAGGGTGAAACATGACGGTAAACAAGTTCGGCTTCTTCGTGATTGACCTTGCCGAGTCTGATTTTTCCCCGCATGTCAATGCCGGCTGCCTGTAAAAAATACCCAAAGACCTGCCCGGCATATCGGGTAATCTCATTGCCGTCATTGGTCAGCAGGATTCTTCCGGAATTTAATCCGGAGCGTTTGATTTTCTGCCGGGCAATATCCACCATCGGCGTCTGGGGTTCGGCGGAAAAAATGGTCTGGTTTCTGACTTTAAAATTGACCGTGTTGAAATTGACGCATAATGCCCCGT
>JAABSL010000220.1 GCA_011390415.1 Desulfobacteraceae bacterium | reverse complement strand
TTCTAATGACAATCCGAATTTTGCAATCCAGTCCGGAGAAAGATAATATAAAACCGCCAGCACAAGAATTGCCATGGCGGCTGCCATTGTCACCTGCTTTTTCATTTTGGTCTCCATTGCTGATTATAAAAAATGCCCTTTTCGGAATCACCGGTATTTATTTGACGATAAACGCCTTTTTAGAATAAATTGCCGTTTATTACAATTATTAAAACGGATGACATCTTTAAACGCTGCCGACGATTTCATCCTTTTTTCAGTATCAGGCGGTTCCACCCGTCTGACAAAGGAACCAATAAATGGATATGACTGACTCCGGGAACAATACCCCCAATGCTGTTTATGAAAGCGAAGAAAAGTATCGCCTGATATTTGACAATTCACCATTGGGGTTGCTTCATTTTAACAAAAAAGGCGTCATTACCGCCTGCAATGATATTTTCGTCAATATTATCGGATCATCGCGCAAAGTGCTTATCGGCCTCGATATGATGAAACTGCCGGACAAAAAACTGGTCGCTGCGGTAAAAGAATCATTAAAGGGGCACCATCAATATTACGAAGACGATTACCATTCCGTGACCGCAGAAAAAGTTACCCCCATACGCGGCCTGTTCACTGCCATAAAGGACTGTGACGGCCATTTTCTTGGCGGCATGGGCATCATTGAAGATATCACCGATCGCAAACAGGCGGAAAAAGCCCTGCAGAAAAGCGAAGAAAAATACAAATTTTTAATAGAAAACGCCAATGACATCATCTGGACATTTGACATCGCGACGATGACCTATACTTTCATATCAAAATCCGCGGAACGCATCCTGGGATATTCCGTCGATGAAGTAACGGGCAAAACCTTAGACGATGTCTTTTCTCCGGAAACCAAAGAAAAGGTGATGGCCGGTTTCAGGTCAATCGCCGCCGGGGACGCAGGTTCAGATCAGATTTTGATGGATGCGGAGCATATTACCAAAAACGGCACCCGGGTGTGGATGGAGATCAATGCCCGGGTAAAGCGGGATGAAACCGGCACGCCGGTCGCTTTTACCGGCGTAACCCGTGACATCACCCGACGCAGAAAGGCGGAAGCCGACCTTCAGGAAAGCGAAGAAAGATACCGCGGTATTTTTGAAAACGTTCAGGATGTTTATTACGAAACATCATTTGACGGCACCATTCTTGAGATCAGCCCTTCCATTGGGAATGTCTCAAACGGACAATACAACAGAAAAGATCTCATTGGCAGATCCATGCTTGATTTTTATGCGAATACCGAAGAACGGAATACTCTTCTTGCGGCTTTACAGGTACGCGGAAGCGTAACGGGTTTTGAAATTTCTCTTCAAAACAAAGACGGCAAAATCATCCCTTGTTCGCTTTCATCCAGATTATGGCGTGATGCACACGGTAATCCGGAAAAAATAATTGGTATGATGCGCGACAATACGGAACGTCACAGGGCCGACATCGAACGAGAAAAATTACAGGCCCAGCTGATCCAGGCCCAGAAAATGGAGTCCGTGGGCCGGCTGGCCGGCGGCGTGGCCCATGATTTTAACAACATGCTGTCAATTGTTCTGGGTTATACGGAAATGGCCATGGAAAAGGCAGATCCGGACCAGCAATCGATCCTTGCCGATCTGGAAGAAATCCGGGATGCCGCCGAACGATCCGCCGACCTGACCCGGCAGTTACTGGCCTTTGCCCGAAAACAGACCATCACGCCAAAGGTGCTTGATCTGAACAAAACCGTGACAGAGATGCTCAATATGCTTCGCCGGCTCATCGGCGAAGACATCAACCTGATCTGGAATCCGTCAAAGGAGCTCTGGCCGGTCAAGCTGGACCCCGGCCAGGTGTCCCAAATACTGGCAAACCTTTGTGTTAATGCGCGCGATGCCATCCACGGCGTGGGTAAGATCTCGGTTGAAACGGCAAATATCACCATGGACGAAAAATCCTGCACTGATCACGCCGGCTTGGTTCCCGGCCAATATGTATCCCTCGTGTTAAAAGACGATGGATGCGGCATGGACAGGGAAACAGCCGACAAAATATTCGAACCATTTTTCACCACCAAGGAAATGGGCAAAGGTACCGGCCTGGGACTGGCCACCGTCTATGGTATTGTCAAGCAGAACAAGGGGTTTATTTATGTGTGCAGCGAGCCGGGCCAGGGCTCGGTTTTTACGATGTACCTGCCCAGATATATTGAACAATCTGAAAAAAGCGGTCAGCGACAACCGGCAATACCGGTGGTGCACGGTTCCGAGACGATCCTGCTGGTGGAAGATGAGCCCGCTATCCTGAAAATGGGCAAAATGATGCTGGAAAGGCTGGGCTACCGCGTACTGGCCGCCGTCACACCGGGAGCCGCCCTTGAACTGGCTGAAAAACATGCCGGTGAAATTCATCTGCTGATGACCGACGTGGTCATGCCTGAAATGAACGGCCGGGACCTGGCAAAAAAACTTTTGTCTTTATATCCGGATCTCAAGCGTCTTTTCATGTCCGGATATACCGCCGATGTTATTGCGCATCAGGGCGTACTTGACGAGGGCATTCATTTTATCCGCAAGCCGTTTTCCAAAAATGAACTGGCCGTCAAAATACGGGAAGTGCTGGAAAAGGATTGAAATCTTTGAAATAAAAACGGGCGAAGAGTTGATCTTCGCCCGCCTATTTTCACATGATAAATTTTTTAATTTGCTTATCTTATTCGCTCAAGTTGATGCTGGAGCAAGCTATAATTTGGCAGTCATTACGCCTATAAGAAAGTGATGCAAGAAAAAACATCTCTCCTATAGCAAGAAAATTCTTTTTTTTGCTCACGGTCTCCGGGCTTGACTTTTGCACATATCCTTCTTTGAATGATCAGTCGTTAACGATTTTTATTTTATCAGTATTCCTTATACGCCTATCTGAGCTC
>JAABSL010000219.1 GCA_011390415.1 Desulfobacteraceae bacterium | reverse complement strand
AAACAGGGTGGGGCCGGTGGGTTCAGCTTACCCTGATTCTAATATTGCAAAATTACGATTACTTGAAAAATCGACTTTCAGTTTTGTATCAATCATTGCTGGTCCCCAACCATCATTCCCTTCCCATCCTGTATACCTGTGAAGCAGGAAACCGTTACGTAAAGTTATCGACAGTGCTCGCGGCTGAAAATTATTGCAATAGTGATGAAACGATAGATTTCATAATTCTGTATGTCCTTGAGCTAATCTGTAAAAATGAAAACGACCAATCTCCATTGTGAAATAATAGAGCTGAATGTCCAGTCTGATCATGTGCATTTGCTTGTATTAATACCTCTCAAGATATCAATTTCAAGATTTATGGGAATCGTAAGAGGTCATACTGCGAATCGGGTATTAAATAAATTTCGCAAGTTGCGTCAACAACCCTGCTGGGGCAACAGGTTTTGTGTGAGGGGTCTTATCGTGCTGACACAGTTGGCTTGAATACCAAAATGACAAAGATAGATATTACAACTGCTTAAATTTTAAAAAACGGGATAACCCAGTTTTTTCCCGCTTTGAAGGTATCGGCATTTCATCTTCTTCTAAGGGATAAACCAAAGTCGGCGGTCTTCTGGGGTCGGTTTTTTACACACATGAATCCATATTTTTTGAAAAGATGTGAACAAGGTTTAATGTAGTGAACTAGTTTTTGTTGCCTGTCAGTAAATAAGATGATATTTTTTCGTTGCACAGATGCTCGAAAAAAATGAGTACTGAACTTTTGAAAGGAGAGTGTATGAACTACCCATCCGTCAATTATGAAATTGAGACGCCGGTA
Organism: Desulfobacteraceae bacterium; assembly: GCA_011390415.1. Classification (GTDB taxonomy): domain Bacteria; phylum Desulfobacterota; class Desulfobacteria; order Desulfobacterales; family Desulfosalsimonadaceae; genus SURF-3. The sequence goes on along the minus strand of JAABSL010000219.1, from coordinate 2,116 downwards.
AATTTTCTGGATCGGAGTGTACGAGTTTATCCGGATAAAACCGCTGTCGTTTATAATGAAAAAAGATATAGCTACCAGGAGTTTTACGATCGAGTTAATCAACTGGCCAGTGCTTTGATAAAAGCGGGGGTCGGCAAAGGGGATAAGGTCGCCTTTATTTGCCCCAATACCCCGCCCCTGTTAGAAGCCCATCATGCGGTTCCACTCATCGGCGCTGCCCTGGTCAGTGTGAACATCCGGCTCAGCCAGGGCGAAGTTGCCTATATTCTGAACCATTCGGACAGTAAAGTCGTTTTCGTCGACAATGAATTTGCCGGTGCTGTAGAGCCTTCCATGAATCAACTCGACAAGGTCCAAACCTGGGTCAACATCTGCGATCTTACATCGGACCGGCCGCTGCCCGGCATGGAATATGAAGAGTTTCTCCAAACCGGAGATACCGCCCCGGTGGAAAAACAGATAGATGATGAGCGGGATGTGATGACCATCAATTATACCAGCGGCACGACCGGAATGCCGAAAGGGGTTATGTATCATCACCGGGGTGCCTACCTCACGGCGTTAGATGACGCGCTGGAAACGCTCATGTCTTATGATTCGGTCTACCTGTGGACGCTGCCGATGTTTCATTGCAACGGCTGGTGTTTTACCTGGGGAGTGACCGCGATCGGGGGAACCCATGTCTGCCTCCGCAAAGTCGATCCGGCGGAAATTTTTAAACTCATTGAAAGGGAAAATGTCTCCCACATGTGCGGCGCCCCGATCGTTTTGATCGGCATGGCCGATTACGCTCAAAATCACCAGGTGAAACTGGAACGGACCCTGAAGATTATTACCGGCGGAGCCCCACCGTCGCCTTCTATTATTGAAAAGATGGAGAACATGGGCGCCCGAATAACCCACGTCTACGGATTGACAGAGGTATACGGCCCCAACACCATTTGTGCCTGGAACTCGGATTGGGACAAGCTCTCTGCCGAAGAGCAAGCGAAGTTGAGATCCCGCCAGGGCGTCCCCTATATTGTTTCCAGGAATATGGATGTAGTGGATCAGCAGACCATGGAGCCGGTGCCCAGAGATGGAAAGACAATAGGCGAAATCGTCATGAGGGGCAATCTGGTAATGCTTGGGTATTACAAGGATCCAAAGGCGACAGAAACAGCATTTCGCGGCGGATGGTTCCACACGGGCGATCTTGCGGTGATGCATCCTGACAACTACATCCAGATCATGGACCGTGAAAAGGATATCATCATCAGCGGCGGTGAAAATATTTCCAGCGTGGAGGTGGAAAATACCATTTACAAGCACCCCGATGTCCTGGAAGTGGCCGTGGTGGCAAGCGCTGACGAGAAATGGGGGGAAGTGCCGAAGGCCTTCATTACATTAAGGGCCGGGAGCACAATCACCGAAGAAGACATCGTTGCGCACTGCAAGCAGAATCTGGCACGGTTCAAGGCGCCCAAGAAAATCGAATTTACGAATCTGCCCAAGACTGCTACCGGCAAGATCCAGAAATACGTCCTCAGGCAGCAGGAGCGGGAAAAAACCGCAAAAAAATAAAATTTACAGTAAGCCAAGATGTAGCTTTTTTTTGGTGCATTTATTCCGGACAAGCCCTTAGCCGAAAATTCAAACCGGTGTCCGCTGCCGGGTTTTCGGCTTGAAAATTTTATTGTAAATACGCTCGTAATCGAATCCGGGATAGCCGGATTTTGTCAATCTGTGGCGACAAATCGATGATTATGATAAAAATAATATCCCAAAAAACAATATGAAAACCGAAAGAAGATTTTAATATGCAAGTATATGAAGATCTGCTCCAGAATTGAAAGAATTAATTATGTCAGAATAGCTATTCCTCACAGACAAGGTTTTTTTTGCGACGAGGAATTGTATCTAAATGGTGCACAGCGAAACATCCAGCAATAGTTTCGTTTTTAAATGCTTTTGTAGCCTCACCCTAACCTACCTCCAAAAAGGCTTTCATTTTTTCCAGTTCAGAATCTAAATTTTTAGAATGATTAAAAATTTGACACATATCTTTCATAGGATTATGATAAAAATTAAGAAAAAGCCAAACCTGTCGTGAGACAGGGACGGAAAGTCGCGGGTC
>JAABSL010000218.1 GCA_011390415.1 Desulfobacteraceae bacterium | reverse complement strand
AAATGCCGGCCATGCCTTGCAAGGGAGTGTAAAATCCCAAGCCCCCCTTTTTCCATATAATCATTTACCCGTGTAGCTTTGCCGTGCTGTATGGTAAGCCAGCCTTCCTTTGACAGGCGCTGCAACACCTCCCTTACTGTGGGACGCGTAACACCGAGCAACCTTGCAAGATCACGTTCTGCAGGCAGGGCGCTACCGGGTTGATACGTTAAATCCAATATGGCTTCCACGAGTTTTTTTTCAGCAAACTCTGCAGGTTTTAATCGTTTTTCAAAGGCCATTTTTATCTTGCTCCTGAAAGTGTGGATGATATCTGGTAAGAGGTCATACCAGTTGAAGAAAAACAAGTCAAGCATTTCATATAACGTACATTCCGCACCTTTTTTCATCGTTTTTTTATTAATTTTTGACGAGTTCATGGTCCAAGAAAGCATTCAGGATTTACTCCCAGGGCTTCAAGGTAGTGAAGCTGTATTCTGTTGAAAGGTTTTGCCAGTTTCCTTTGTTTTCCGATAGTGATCACCAGGATATTGAGAAATTTTTTAGTCATCATGAAGGATGTCGGACTTTTGGTTTTACGCTTTTTCCACCCTGGCAGCGGGTTGCCTGTTTTCTTGACGTAGAGCTTGAGATCTCTTTCGATCAGGCGCCAAATCAATAAGGACAGAAGAAGGATCAGTCCCAGTGCCTCTATACGTTCGGGCTTTTTCAAAAAAATGGCATTTACAATGGCCGGATTTTTCAGGAACCCAAAATTCTTTTCGATTCCATCCTGCCGAACAGAACGCCTTGCAGTCAAGGCTCCGGGAACTCAAGCTGCAGATCCGCATGGAAGTGCAAAACGCCAGGGATGCCGTCACATCGAACACAAAGCGCGTACAAACCACAAAAGCGGCCATTGCAGAGGTCAGAGAGGCCCTGGAAATTGAACAGCTGAAGTACAACCTGGGCAAGGGGACCATTGTCGATGTTTTAGATGCCCAGGACGCGCTGTTGCGGGCCCAAACCAACCATGCCCGGGCCGTCGCCGCCTTTAATACGGACCTGGCCAGGTTGGAGCTGGCAAAAGGAAAAATCTTGAAAAAGGAGCAATAAATTGCGGCGTGTGTTTCGTATCGGGCTTTCGCCGCTGATTTTCGAAACCGCCGTGGGCCTGGAGCGCCTGAGTCCCCTCGGGATCGTGGCCGGAAGCAGCCTCCTGGTGGGTACGTTTTTGACCATGATCGTGGTGCCGGTGGTTTATTCCAGTTTCGACAGCATCGGCAACGGCATCCGAAAACTGGGCCTTTGGCTGAACGAACCGCAAGTGGCCGAAGAAAATAAGGGAAGAGCTTGAAAGCTTGAATTTATCAGCCAGAGCTTTTCCTGACATGCCCGGCGGGTTGCTTCAGGTGTCTTGGACAGATTAGTCATTTTCCTTTCCCGCAATGCTTCCTTAGAATATTCGAGTTCGGATTCAATTTTTTCAGCTCTACAACTGAAATCTATTCATTATAGTGCTGCCCGTTTCCACAGTGTTCACAAAGAGATTGCATCAGCCTTGTGACGATCAACCTATAGGGCACCCGTTTCCCCTGGGGCACGCTGTTCGTCAATATAATGAATCAATAAGAGGGGTCTATGATGTCCACGGTATCTTTTGTTCAATGAATTTTCATTGATTCAGACGATATTTTCAATCATCTCGAAAATTACCGGGCCAAAGGAAGCCATTCAAACAGATCATTGTGATGAAGGCTGGAAATTACGAAGCAAAAGTAGATATACTACCGGAATGGGCAAAGGATTTGCTCCTGGCATAAGGCAAGGCCCCTAAGCTGCCGGCATGGTTTCATCCGCCGGTGCCAGGGTCAGCTTTAAACCAAACGCCTGCAGAATTTTTACGACAGTATCAAATTTAGGAGCGCCATTTCCAGACAGGGCTTTATACAGGTTTTGCCGGTTCAGGTCGGCTTTCTGTGCAATTTCGGTCATTCCCTTGGCCTTTGCCACATTGCCGATGGCCACTATCAGCAGATCTGTATCCCCCTCTTCCAGTGTGGTTTTCAAATATTCACAAATCATTTCCGGGCTGTCCAGATATTTGCTGGCATCCCATTTACTGGTTGTTATACCCATGACAGATCCTCCATAATGTGTTTTGCTTTTTTAATGTCCCTGGCCTGGCTGGATTTATCCCCACCGCAGAGCAGAAAGATAATTGTTCCCTGTCTGATGGTGAAATAAATCCGAAAACCCGGTCCAAAGAAAAATCGCAATTCATACAGATTCTCATCCAAAGACCGGTAATCTCCAAGATTGCCCATCTGGATGCGATCAAAGCGGGAGATAATGCGCGCCCTGTGTTTGAGATCTTTGACATTGGTCGTAAACCATTTGTCAAAAACGGGAGTTGTTTCAATGCTGTATGTCATGGTTGTATTGTCGCATACAAAAGACAAATGTCAATATGGTTTTAAAATTTTTTTTGTATCACACAATACCCTTTTGCAGGCGGTCAAACTACCCGAAAAAGCAAGTGAATTTCAGTAGATCAAATGTATAAAAACGACTTCCAGTCCTTGTGAAATTCCCGGGCTTTGCCACCGGAACAATTTTGTATTGACCGTGTTGAAAAAAGCAAGTATATAATTAGTTGTATAGCTAATTATATAGATATGCCAGTTGGCAAACCAGAGGTAAGATGGATAAGACCCTTTTAAAACTCAAGGCCCTGGCCGATCGAAACCGGTTCAGGATTTTCGGGGCACTGACGCAGTATGAAGAACTGTGTGCCTGCCAGATCACGGAACTGTTACAGGTTTCTGGAGCCACGGTTTCACGGCACCTGGGCATTCTGGTCACGGCCGGGCTGGTAAAGAGCCGGAAGGAATCCCGGTGGGTCTATTTTGCCCTGGATGAGGGCTGTGACGAAATGGACAACATCCTGGACTGGCTGTTGCCCCGGATGCGCCTGTC
>JAABSL010000217.1 GCA_011390415.1 Desulfobacteraceae bacterium | reverse complement strand
TGGGGATTGTCGTGGAAGACCTGATGGAAGGCGGCGAAGTGATTCAGCCGCTGGCGGAAAGGGTCCTGGGTCGGATTACCTTGGAAGATGTACTGGATCCGTTTACCGATGAAGTGCTGATCAAAGCCGGCGAGGAGATCGATGAGGCCGGTGTGCAGAAGCTGAATCAGGCCGGGGTGACCAGCGTGAGAATCCGTTCCGTTTTAACGTGCAGCACAAAGGTAGGTGTTTGCGCAAAATGCTACGGCCGGGATCTTGCCCATGGCGGACCGGTAGAAATCGGCCAGCCCGTCGGGATTATGGCGGCCCAGTCCATTGGTGAGCCGGGAACCCAGCTGACCATGAGAACCTTTCATATCGGCGGTACGGCCAGCCGACGGGTGGAGCAGGCGGACATCCGCGCCCGTATGAGTGGTACGGTAAAATTCGGTTCCCTGGATGTGGTTGAGAATACGGAAAAACGGATCATCGTTATGAACCGTCGGGGCGGTGAATTTACCATTGTATCGGATACCGGCCGGGAACTGGAACGGTTTCCGATTATTTACGGTGCCGAGCTGAAGGTCAAAGACGGGGAACAGGTCAAGCCCGGTGATTTGCTGGCGTCATGGGATCCGTTTACCACTCCCATTATCACGGCGGTTTCCGGTAAAGCTAAATTCGGTGACCTGGTAATCGGCAAGAGCCTTAAGGAAAAAGTCGACCCGGTAACCGGAAAATCGAGTCTCACCGTTGTGGACAGCAAGGCCATGGAAGCGGCCCGTCCGAGAATTTCCATCAAGGACGAGGAGGGCAAAACACTTATTCTGCCTTCTTCCGGTACGGCCCGGTATACCCTGCCCGTGGATACCATTCTGATGGTGGATGAAAATGACTGGGTGGCAGCCGGTGATATCATCGGAAAACTGCCCAGAGAAACCACCAAAACCAAGGATATTACCGGGGGGCTTCCCCGGGTCGCGGAACTTTTTGAGGTAAGAAAACCAAAAGAAACCGCCGTATTGAGTGAAATCGACGGATATGTTTCCATTGGCAAAACCCCGAGTAAAGGAAAGCAAAAAGTCACCGTGACACCGGTGGATGCCGGAGAGAAGAAAGAATATCTCATACCCCGCGGACGGCATATCGGCGTTTATGACGGTGATTATGTAAAGGCGGGTGAACAGCTTACCGGCGGCAGTCCCAATCCTCAGGATATTTTAAATATTAAAGGGGATATCGCCCTGGCCAGTTACCTGTTAAACGGGGTTCAGGAGGTCTACCGGCTTCAGGGGGTACGCATTAATGATAAGCATATTGAAATCATTATCCGTCAGATGATGCGGCGTGTTAAGATTAAAACCATTGGTGATTCCGAATTTATTCCTGAAGAGCAGGTGGATAAAAACAAATTTGAAGCCATCAACCGGGAAATTATTGAAAAGGGCGGGCAGCCGGCCACGGGTGAACCCCTGATTCTGGGTATTACCAAAGCGTCATTGTCCACTGAAAGTTTTATTTCCGCCGCTTCCTTTCAGGAAACCACCAAGGTCCTGACGGATGCAAGTATTGCCGGGGCATATGATTCCTTGAACGGATTAAAGGAAAATGTCATCATGGGCCGCCTGATCCCGGCCGGTACCGGACGGGATGAATACCGGCTGCCGGAGATTGATATTGAAAATTAAAGCACAAAACAGGTCACAGCAGCGATGACCGGGCAGGCAAACCGCCGTTGATCGCATCAGAAAATATCTAGTATGATGATAAAATGCTTGACATGTCCTCTGATAATAGTTAATAGTTGTAATTTTTTAATTCATAAGAAAATTGATTTGTAAGGGTTTAGAACGATGCCGACAATTAATCAGCTGGTTCGAAAAGGTCGCAAGCGGATCTTAAAGAAGAAAAGCACCAAAGCGCTTCAGGGGTCTCCGCAAAAACGAGGGGTGTGTGTGCGCGTTTATACGGCAACACCGAAAAAACCAAACTCTGCTTTGCGTAAAGTGGCAAGGGTCCGGTTGACATCGGGCATGGAAGTTTCCGCTTACATTCCCGGGATTGGGCATAATTTACAGGAGCATTCCGTGGTCCTGGTGCGCGGCGGCAGGGTAAAGGATTTACCGGGTGTGCGATACCATGTGGTCAGAGGTGTACTTGATACCCTGGGGGTTTCTGACAGAAGACAGGGCAGATCAAAATACGGTTCCAAACGTCCCAAATAGTTGGGGCCTTGAATAAATAATATTGAGTCAAGGAAATGGTGTAGTCGATGCCGAGACGCAGGGAAGTTCCGGAAAGAAAAGTTCTGCCGGACACAAAATATAACAGTGAGTTGGTTTCCCGGTTTGTAAACTGTATTATGAAAGACGGGAAAAAGAGTATTGCGCTGTCAATCATTTATGATGCGTTTGATATCGTTGAGAAGAGAACCAATGAGCCACCGCTGACGATATTTGAAAAAGCATTCAGCAATGTAAAACCGATGGTGGAAGTAAAATCCAGGCGCGTTGGCGGGTCCACATATCAGGTGCCCACGGAAATCCGTCCGGCCCGTAAAGTCGCTTTGACAATCCGCTGGATTCTGAGTTTTGCAGCCAAGCGATCGGAAAAAAATATGTCGCGCAAACTGGCCGGTGAACTGATGGATGCCGCTGAAGAACGGGGCGGGGCAATTAAAAAACGCGATGACACCCACCGGATGGCGGAAGCAAACAAGGCGTTTGCACATTACCGCTGGTAAGTTTCGGCTTGCCCGGCAGCGATGACTGACTGAATAGATTTTTACGAACGATTTTGCCCATCCTGTACATCGGATGGGCAAAATACTTCAATTTAGATATATAATAGATACAAACTGACTCATAAAAATACGGACTCATTGTTGACAGGGTCGTGAATAAAGAGATTCAGCCCCTTTTAACTGGGAGGATGGGAAAATGTCGAAAAAGAAATTTGAGCGGACCAAACCGCATGTGAATGTAGGAACAATTGGCCAT
>JAABSL010000216.1 GCA_011390415.1 Desulfobacteraceae bacterium | reverse complement strand
GATCGGCGGGCACAGCGTGGAAGACAGCGAGCTGAAATACGGGTTGTCCGTCACCGGTTTTGTGCATCCGGACCGGGTGCTCACCAAAGGCGGCATCAGGGCCGGAGACATGCTCATTCTTACCAAGCCGCTGGGCACCGGTGTGATCAACACGGCGATTAAGGCGGATATGGCCCCGCCGGATCTGGTGGACCGGATCACCCGGCTCATGGCCGAACTCAACCGGGATGCGGCACAAGTCATGGCGGATTTTCCGGTGCACGCCTGTACGGACATCACCGGATTCGGACTGCTGGGGCATCTGGCGGAAATGGTGCTCGGCACGGGTCTTGGATTCCTTTTGCGTGCAGCCGATGTTCCCATTATGCCGGAGGCCATCGAGTATGCCGGTGTCGGACTCATGCCGGCCGGCGCCTTCAAAAACAAAGAATTCCGGCAGTCGTTAGTTGAAAGTGCTCCCGGCATAGACCCCCTGATGGTGGATCTTTTCTTTGATCCCCAGACGTCCGGGGGGTTGCTGATCTGCATTGGCGCAAAACATGCGGATCAGTTACTCGATCGCCTGATTGAAAATGGCGTATCCCAATCGTGCATTGTCGGAGAGGTTGTTTCCGAACCCCGGGAAAAAATCCGGATTATATAGAGATTTCAATATTCATTATTTTAAGGAATTGTAATACTGCCGGTATATTCGGGCCGTGTCCGGTCTTTGCGTTAAACGGCGAAACAGGAAGATGGCGACATTTTTGATCACCCAGGCCGCATTTTTACCGCCGACCTGTTCCCATCGCCGGGCGGATGCCAGGGCATTTCCGAAAAGGTAGGTGCGCCGTCCCAGCCGGCGCAGCCGGATGGAAAATTCCACATCTTCCATGATGGGTATATCCGGAAACAGGTTATGGGCAACAACCGGAACGCGGCGGAAAAACTGCACCTGGTCCCCGAAACTGATTTTAAAAAACGCGGCCCGGAAATCATTGGCCCGTTCGATGAATCGGTATCGGCGAGAAGAACTATCAAGCCGGCAGCCCACGGCCCCGCCGATAATCTTCGGACAGCGGTTCAATACTTCCATCAAACGGTCAATTTCGGTTCCCGGCAGGACGGTGTCTGCGTGAACCACTGCCACCGCGTCCCCGATGGCTGCCTCTATGCCCGCCTTGATCTGGCCGCCGCGGCCGCCGCCATTTTCAATGGGCCGGTCGTGGATCAATACCCGGGCGCCGGCCTCTTGTGCCAGCGATTGCGTCCGGTCATCGGATGCGGCGTCCACCACGAGAATCTCGCATACATGGGGATTGCCGACAACAGACCGGATGCAGCGTTCAATGCAGGCTTCTTCATTCCGGGCGGGAATCACAATGGACAGTGTCCGGCAGATGCTTGTATTGGCAGCACTGGATCTTTTTTTCATAGGAAAACACTGTCACGGGATATGTTATATGTCCAATTGATAATATCTATTCGATCATTCCTTTTTATTGAATTTCTCAATTATCGTTATTTTGGTTTGTCTTGAAAACAAATTCCGGTATGGATTGTTCGAGGCAAATCATACGCAAATGACAAATTCCGAACTCTGAATTTAAAATCCGCATCATCCGTGTCTGAAAATAAATAAATTTGGATTTTATTGGGACATAAACCATAACCATGGCGATGCCAGAAAATTTCCGCGGCAATCAATGGATGCGCATGGGAATTCCATGTGCGATTTTCATTGCCTATGCCATGATCTTTTCGTTTGAAGATCTGCGCACCGCGGTTCCGGAGTGGATCGGGTTGTCCGCTTTGATAATATTGCTTCTTGCAGTTTCTGCTTACGGCGTCCGGGGCAAGATGGTCACCTGGTCTTTGAGTTTTATCATCGCCGTGGGCGCAATTTTCAGAGGGATGTTTTTGCTGCGCCCGGCAGAACTTTCAGACGATATTTACCGGTATGTGTTTGACGGACAAATGCTGCTTTCCGGGCACAATCCCTACACCGCGGCTCCCATGGACACCCTGACCACACACCCGGCCTTTTCCAATCTGGCGGCCCTGGTGAATCACGGGGATCTGCCCACCATTTATCCGCCGGCCGCACAATTTGTGTTTGCGGCCGGTGCGGTTGTCGGCGGCGTTTTCGGCATGAAGCTGGTGCTGGTGGTGCTGGATCTTCTGTTGTGCATACTGATGGCGCAACTGCTCAAACGCCTCAATCGTCCGCGTTCCATCCTTATCCTTTATGCGTGGCATCCTCTGCCGATATTGGAAATTGCCGGCTCCGGACATGTTGACGGCGCTTCTATGCTGTTTTTATTTGCGGCCCTGCTCTTTTTGACATCAGGTTTTTCCAAACAACAGGGGCCGGAAGGTCAACTTCGCCGGTTTTCCGGGTGGATTGCCGGTTTTCTTCTGGCCGCTGCCGTATTGACCAAGTGGCTGCCCCTGGTATTTTTGCCGGGTGTTTTCATGCTGGCCGGATCAGGTCAATTAAAACGGGTTGCCTCGGGATTTTTCTTTAGTGCGCTGATCATGATCGCACTTTTCTGGCCCTCCATTCAAAACGGGTTTCACTCCCTTTTTGTGTATGCCGCCAACTGGGAATTTTCCGGGTTTGCCTTCCGCACGCTTCGTGATGGGCTATCGTCCGGCAATGCCGCGCGGCTCATACTGGCGGCTGCTTTTACAACGATTGCCGGCGTTATCTATTTCCGGTGTTACCGGGCTATGTGCGGTATAAAGAATAAACAGATTCTGTCCTTTCAATCATTTTATATGATATCTGTCGCGTTTCTGCTGTTAACCCCCACCCTGCATCCCTGGTATGCACTGTATCTGGCGGCATTTCTGCCTTTTGCCGCGGGCCCGGCCGGTCTGGTGCTGTCATGGTCCGTCTTTCTGGGGTACCGGGTGGTCATCGGATATGCCGTAACCGGCCAGTGGGTGGAAAACGATCTGGTGCCGGCGCTGATCATCGCCGGTCCGGCTGCGGCCTTTATGGCATCGGTTTTTTTATCCGGTTCCA
>JAABSL010000215.1 GCA_011390415.1 Desulfobacteraceae bacterium | reverse complement strand
AAATGAGAATACCCAAAGAATAGGCTTCTTCCCCGGTTGAACAGCCCACCACCCACACCCGGACCTGGGCGTCCGGGCTTTTTTGTTTTAACAAATCAGCCAGAGCCTCTTTTTCAAGGATTTCGTAGGCTTTGGCATCCCGGAAAAATCCGGTGACCCCGATCAGCATATCCTTGAAAAGAGTTTGAATTTCTTTTGGATTGTTTTGAAGATAGGAAATATATTCCGACAAATCGTCGATCTGGTGAACGGCCAGGCGGCGTTCAATGCGGCGGCGGATGGTGTTTTGTTTGTAGTGTGAAAAATCATGGCCCGAGGCATTTCTGATCAGCGCAAAGATCTTTTGCAGTTGATTCTGGAGTTGGGTTTTTGAACCCTTGAGCTGAGACGGGGACTTAATTGCCGGATGCCGCACATATTGCGCCAGCGCTTCCGGCATTTTTTCCACCGGCAGGATAAAATCGACAATTCCGGTGCCAATGGCGCTTTTGGGCATTCCGTCGTATTTTGCCGTTTCCGGGTCCTGAACCATGGCCATGCCGCCCTCGCCCTTAATCGCCTTGATGCCCAGGGTGCCGTCCTTGGCGGTGCCGGACAGGATAATCCCCACTGCTTTTTCCCCCTGATCTTTTGCCAGCGCGCGAAAGAAAAAATCAATGGGCATGTTCAAACGGGAGGATTCCGGCAGGGGCAGCAGCTGGAGGGTCCGGTTGAGCACGGTGACATTCTTATTCGGCGGATTTAAATAGATATGGTTGGGTTTTACGGCCAAGCCCTCTTCAATGTGCCGGACCGGCATTGCGGTATACCGGGAAAGCAGGGAATCCATGCTGCTTTTATGGGTGGGGCTCAGGTGCTGGATGACGATGAATGCCGTGTTGCTGTCTGACGGCATGTTGTCAAACAAAGACTCCAGGGCTTCGAGCCCGCCCGCAGATGCGCCGATGGCCACAATATGAAATTTGGCAGGGGCCTTATTTTTGTTATTATCAGCCAAGATGCGCATTTCCTCTGAATCGTATCGCGTCCGCCCCATGACAAGACCGGATACGACCGGCTGTTTACACGAAAAAGACAGTATTTACATATATCATAAAATATCATAAAGATAAGTCAATCGCAAGATACTCACATCCGGGATTTTGATATACATGGCATTCAATCATGAGCAAATATCGACAGGAGGCATTCGATGTCTTTTCAACTAACCAAAGAACAACTGATGATCCAGAAAACGGCCCGTGAATTTGCATTAAAAAACCTGGCACCCCTGGCCGCGGAACGGGACCAGAACCACGAATATCCGGCCGACAGTTTAAAAAAAATGGGGAAACTGGGGTTTTTAGGGATGCTTGTTTCTGAAAAATACGGGGGCGAGGACCTGGGAACCGTTGCCTACTCCCTGGCCCTTACGGAAATTGCCTATGCGTGTGCCTCCACCGCGGTTATTATGTCGGTTCACAATTCCATCTGCTGCGGCAGCATTGAAAAATACGGCACGGAAGACCAAAAGGAAGAATTTTTAAGACCCATGGCCGCAGGTAAATTTATCGGCGCCTTTGCCCTCACGGAACCGGAAGCCGGATCAGACCCCCAGTCCATGCAATGTTCCGCGGTCAAGGAGGGCGACCATTACATCATCAACGGCACCAAACGATTTATCACCACCGGGAAAAACGCAGGCGTCGTCATTCTTCTGGCCAGAACCGCTGAAAAGGGCAGCCGGGGCATCAGCGCGTTTCTGGTCACCCATGACCTGCCCGGCTTTGCGGTGGGAAGGGTGGAAGACAAAATGGGACAATGCGCATCAGACACCACGGACCTGCTGTTCAACAACTGCCGGGTGCCGGCGTCGCGCATGCTGGGACGGGAAGGAGAAGGCTTTATCATCGCCATGTCGGGCCTGGATGCCGGTCGAATCGGCATTGCCTCTTTGTCTTTGGGCATTGCCCGGGCCGCGTTGGATGAGTCGGTCAAATACAGTAAAAAGAGAAAGCAGTTTAAGCAGAAAGTATCGGATTTTCAGGGCATCCGCTGGATGCTCGCGGATATGGCCATGGATGTGGAAGCGTCCCGGCTGCTGGTGTTCAATGCCGCAGACATCAAGGAGCGCGGGGAAAACTGCACGGCAGCCGCCGCCATGGCAAAATGCCATGCATCGGAGATGGTGCAGCGGGTCACCGGCCAGGCCATTCAGATTCACGGCGGATACGGGTACATTAAGGAGTATCCGGTGGAACGGTTTTACCGGGATGCCCGGATAACCACCATTTATGAAGGCACAAACCAGATCCAGCGAATTGTTATCGCCAATGAATTGCTGGGCAAAAAATAAAAGGAGACTCTCTATGAAAATTCAGAATTGTGTAGCAGTGGTTACCGGCGGGGCGTCCGGCCTTGGGGCGGCAGTGGTGCGGGATATTATCGCAAATGGCGGCAAGGCTGCCATTTTTGATTTTGATGCCCAAAACGGCGAACAACTGGCCGCAGAACTGGGCGATGCCGCCATCTTCTGCAAAACCGACGTGGCCGATGCAACCAGCGTGCAATCGGCTGTGGAACAGACGATAAAGGCGTTCGGCGCCATCCATTTTGCGGTCAATTGCGCAGGCGTGGCGTCTCCGAAAAAAGTCATCGACAAAAAAGGCAATCCCATGCCGATTGATTTTTTCAACCGGGTTTTGCAGATTAACCTGGTGGGGACCATGAACGTCATCCGTCTGGCCGCGGTTGAAATGTGCAAAAACGCCCCCACGGAAGATGGTGAAAAAGGGGTGGTCATCAACGTGGCGTCAGTGGCGGCATTCGAAGGCCAGGTGGGCCAGGCGGCCTACAGTGCGTCCAAAGCCGGTATTGTAGGCATGGCCCTTCCCATCGCCCGGGAGTTTGCCGATTACGGTATCCGGGTCAATACCATCGCCCCCGGCATATTCATGACCCCTATGATGGCCGGACTTCCGGAAAATGTCCAGGAATCGCTGGCAAAAATGATGCCGTTTCCCAAAAGAATGGGAAA
>JAABSL010000214.1 GCA_011390415.1 Desulfobacteraceae bacterium | reverse complement strand
CATGTTCACGGCGGTTTCAAGTTTCTGGTCTCATCACCGCCGGGGAGCCGTCAAATGGATCGTGGTGCGACGCATTGTCCTCGGCATACTGACCGGCACCTTTTTCGGGACCTGTGTGGCGGCCGAACTCTCCACCCCCATGCTCAAGGGTTTTTTTGTCATATTTCTGTATTATGTCAGTGTCCAGATGCTCACCGGCAAAAAGCCGAAACCCGGGCGGCAGCTCCCCGGACGGGCGGGCATGTTCGGCACAGGCAACGTGATCGGTCTGGTGTCCAGCCTGGTGGGCATCGGCGGCGGCTCGCTTTCCGTTCCGTTCATGCTGTGGTGCAATATTCCCCTGCACCAGGCCATCGGCACCTCCGCGGCCATCGGCTTTCCCATTGCCGTTGCCGGGACCGTGGGCTATATTTACAACGGATTGTCCGCAGCCGGCCTGCCGTCGTACACCCTGGGCTATGTTTACCTGCCGGCACTGGGTGGATTGATCACGGCCAGTGTGGTGACAGCTCCTTTGGGGGTTCGCCTGGCCCACAGCCTGCCCGTGGACCGGCTCAAGCGGATTTTTGCGTTCCTCCTGCTGGCGGTGGGAACCCGGATGCTGATCAGTATCTTCTGAAATACAAAATCAGGAATTGGAAACCATGTGCACATCACGCTGGGGAAACGGAATCGTGATCCCGGCTTCCTTGATTTTTTTGTAAACCGCCAGGTTGACCGCATACAGGGTTTGATAATACGCCTTGGTGGGCACCCAGTAGCGCATACCGATATTAATCGATGAATCCGCGTATTCCTCAATCCCGATCTGGGGCGACGGCTCTTTCGGAATACTGTCTGAAGAAGCGATAATCTCCCGGATAATTTCAATCGCCTTTTCCGGGTCATCATCATAGGAGATGCCGATCACCCCTTCCACGACTTTATTTTCAAATGAATTGGTCAAAATTTCCCCGACAATATGCTTGTTGGGGATGGTAATCCGCTCACCGTCTTCCGTGGAGAGGATTGTGGTGGCAAGGGTGACCTCTTCCACCACCCCGTGGACTCCCTCAATTAAAATCGTGTCTCCCACCACAAACGGACGGGTGATGATGATGATCATGCCGGCGCTGTAATTGGAAATGGGTCCCTGCAACGCAAAACTGGCGCCGAATGCCATGGCACCTAAAGCCGCAATCAGCGGAGCGATGGAAAATCCGAACTTGCCCATGGCCATGATAATGACAAACGTCATGACCACCAGTTTCACTATCCGGCCCAGAAAAATGGTGAGGGTGACATCCATTTCCTTTTTTTCGCAAAGCCGCATGACAAGTCGGGACAGCCATCCGGCTACATAAATACCGATTCCGAGAATAATCAGGGCCCCGAGAATCTGAAAACTGTATTGCACGCCGAAATCGATGATCATCTTCACGATTTCCTGCATATGGGTGAGCTCTTCCATTGTTTCCCCTCCTGTTTAAATTATCATACGGTATAAAAATGATCCAGATACGCGGACAGCAACTCGGACATCATTTGATTGGTCTCAGCTGACCCGGCCATGCCATATAATGCGGTGGTTTCCGCAACCGTTCCGGCTTTAGACTTCGCATATGCCACCCCGGCTTTTACATCCTCGATCAGATGCCCGGCAATATCAGGGACCTGAACCTGGGGCATGGTGACGCAAAAATGAAGCGCCGGCGGAAGTTGCAGCACATTAAACCGCCAGCCCTTGGTTTTCATAAAATCATTGACATGAAACACGTCAATTTCATCGGACCGGAAACTGATGATAAAGGTTGAATCCCCGATCAAAATTAACTCCGGGATGGCTTCAATACCGGCGCGAATGGCATCAGCCACCGCCATCATGGATTTTGCAGCATCCATATAGCCGGCTTCCCCCAAAGATACCATGGACGCCCAGGTGGAAGCGGTCAAACCGCCGGAGCGGCTGCCGGATGCCGACGGGGAGGCATATATGCCACCGGGAAAATCGGGCACATCAAAATACTGATACCGCCTTAATTCCTTATTGCGGTAAAGAATAACGGAGGTGCCTTTAAGACCGAACCCGTATTTATGGGTGTCCGCAGACATGGAAGTCAGGCCGGGCAGGCGGAAATCAAACACCGGCACCGGGTACCCGAGTTTTTCAATCCAGGGCAGAATAAATCCGCCCAGGCATCCGTCCGCATGAAGCCCGACGTCATACTTCAATGCCAGATCAGAAAGCCTGTCAAAAGGGTCCACCAGTCCATAGGGATAATTGCCGGCACTGCCGACAATGGCAATGGTATTGTCATTAATATGGGCTTCCACCGCCGCCGGGTCCACTAAAAAATCCGGCTGGCCGGTGGGTATCTCAACCACCTTGATGCCGAAGTACTGACCGGCTTTTAAAAATGCGGGATGCGCGGTTTTGGGTTTGATGATCTCGGGCTGTGTAATGTTTTTTTCATAAAATGCCCGGTCCCGGTATACCTTCATTGCCATGAGAATGCTTTCCGTGCCGCCGGACGTGACGGTCCCGCAGACTTCCTCTTCGGGATTAACGGCCTTTACAGCATCACCGTTCAGGATGGATGCCGTCATGGCAACGATCTCGCTTTCAAATTTGGACATGCTCGGGCACAGGTCCGCCTGAATCACATTGACATGGGAGAACAAAGAAAAAATGTCATTTAAAAACGCCCGATGCGCGTCACCGGCGTGATAAAAGGTGCCCGAAACCCGGCCGGTCTTCCAACGTGCGTTTTCCTCTTCGGATATGACGGAAAGTTCCCTGAGTATCTCCTGATGATCCCTTCCCTGTTTCGGCAACCCGGGATAACTTTGAAACCGGCCCTTGTAGGGTTTGAAGGGGTCTGCGGCCTGATCTGTTGAATGTTCATCTGTCATTTTCTGTCTCCTGTCTATTTAAAAATCTGTATATCCTGCGGTTTTTATAAAACGCCTGCCGGTATGCGCCGTACATTTTATCATACAGATCCTTGTCTGCACCATCCGGTTCAAAAACCCGCCGAACC
>JAABSL010000213.1 GCA_011390415.1 Desulfobacteraceae bacterium | reverse complement strand
ATACCCTGGCCCAAAAGCCGCATCCGGATTTCCCCCTGGTTGATGCCGGTGATCATTTCCGCTTCTTTTAATGATTCGAAAATATCTTCGGAAAGGACGGGACGCCGGTTGTAGAGCAGAAACCCTCTGCCGGCTTCAGCTTGATCAGTGTCTGGGCCTGCAATAGCTGAACCTGCGGTATTCGGCGTTAATATATTGGTTTGAACATTTTGCGGTGCCATAACTGCTGATGTCTCAGTTAATCAAATTAAAATATTCAATGCTTAATATCACAAATCAGGTGTCAGGGGAAATCAATTTTGCGGGGGTCATTCATTTTGCTTAGATGGGTTTTTGAAATGGCTTCTAAATGCTCTGGGGCATAAATTCGCTGACGTATAATCTCGCCGGTTTAAAAACTACCACAGAGAACGCAGAGAACACAGAGCGTAAACTTTGTGCTCTCTGTGTTCTCTGTGGTGAAAAATATAAGTCATCATATTTATGTCAACTTGCACGAAGACCGGCATGCCGCTTCGCGGTGCGCCTTGTCTGCGGATCTGATGCTTGTTTTTCTGCATTTATGAGGAAAAGAGGTCAGGCATGAAAACCAATATCATCTGCTTTTCCCAGACCGGCAACACGCGAAAGATAGCCAAAGCCATGGCCGGTGTCTTTACAGACGCCGGCCATGACACCCGGACCATCGGTTTTACAAAGATTCAGCCTTCTGATTTTACCGGGGCCGATCTTATCGGGGCAGGGGCTCCGTGTTTTGAAAGCCAGGCCCCTTCCCATGTTCGGGAGTATTTACGGGATCTGCCGGACCTGACCGGCAAAAAGGCCTTTGTGTTTTCAACATCCGGCGGTGCACCGGGAAACGTCCTTTATGATCTGGCAAAGCCGCTGATGAAAAAGGGGGCCGATGTCATCGGCGGATTTCTCAGCCGCGGCACATGTTTTTACCCGGTGCCCTGTCTCAAAGGCCGGTTTCCCGAGCGGCCGGATGCCCGCGACTTGGAAAAGGCAGAAGAATTTGCCGGCGCCGTGCTGGAACATCTTTCTTCCGGTGCTTCCGGGCCCATGCCCGAAAGCCGTCCGGGTGCGCTGAAGCACGGGGCGGGATTCTACAATATCGTCGGTGCCGTCATGAATGACCCGTTGGTCCGTTTTCTGATGCCAAAGCCGAAAGTGGATGTGGAAAAATGCACGGAATGCAGGTGGTGCACGGCGGAATGTCCAACGGGCAGCATCCGTCTGAATCCGAAGCCGGAAATTGCAAAAACCTGTTTCCGCTGCTATCGGTGTCTCACCGGATGTCCGGAAGAAGCCCTGTCGGTGACGTGGGGAATTTCTAATTTTATGGTCTGGACTCTATACAGTCAGACCTTTGAACGCTGGCTGGGGGATATTCAAAAAGGAGAACGGGTGTATTGACCGGATTTTTTAACAGCTGAAACATTACAGGGGGGAGAAAAAATGCCGAAACAGGATTATTATCAGAAAATGTTTCTGATCGGTGCGGTATGGAACTGGGTGGCAACTGTTACTTTCTTTTTTGGATACAAAATGCTTTTTCCCCTGTTCGGCATGGCTTTGCCGCTCTATCCGGTGTTTTTTCTCATGTTTTTGGGTGTGTGTTTTCTTTTGGGTGTTGGATATTACTGGGTATCCCGGGATTTGAATAAAAATCATGATATCGTCCGGCTCGGAATTGCCGGCAAACTCCTGGTGTTTTTGTTTTTACTCTGGGCAGCAGCCGTCGGTCAGATTCATTTCATCATGGTCGGGGCCGGACTGGTGGATCTTGTTTTTGCGATTTTGTATATTGAATTTCTGGCAACTGTTAAAAAGGGTGGAGCATGGCAATGAATAATAAATCAATTCTGATTACCGGGGCGGCTTCGGGCATCGGGCGGGAAACTGCCTTGTTTTTTGCGCAAAAAGGCTGGTTTGTGGGAATCTTTGACGTCAACGACGCCGGCTTGAAAACCCTGGCATCTGAAATCGGATCTGCCAACTGCTTTTCAGGAATCATGGATGTCGCGGATCCGGAAAGTGTAAAAACAGGGATGGATGCGTTTGCGGTAAAAACCGGCGGCCGGATGGACGTGCTGTTAAATAACGCCGGAATTTTGAAGTTCGGGCTTTTTGAAAATGTCGATCTTTGTGACCATCTTAAAATTGTTGACGTCAATATCAAAGGCTGCCTGAGCTGCATTTATCATGGTCTGCCCTACCTGAAAAAAACCCCGGGCGCCCGGATCATCAATTTGTCATCCATTTCATCCCTTTACGGTGTCCCGGAGCTTTCCGTGTATTCCGCCACCAAGCACGCCCTGTCGGCCATGACCGAAGCCCTGGATATTGAGCTCGAACCTTACGGAATAAAGGTGTGCGATATCAAGCCCCCCTATGTCCGCACGCCCATGCTCGCACCGGGCAAGGATGTAAAAAGCATGAAAGTGATCCGGTATCTGGGCGGTCAGATCAAACCGGAAAAAATCGCCGCAACCATCTGGAAGGCCGCCCACGGGAACCGGCTGCACTGGAATATCGGCTTGACCTCGTTGATGATTTTTCAGTTCTGGATGTTGCCGTTTACCCGGCGATTGTCTTTAAAAACGCTGACCATGCCAAAAATTTTAAAAAAGGAATCATTATGAACATTCTGGTCACCGGCGCGTCGGGCTATATCGGCGGACGTCTGGTCAAAGCCCTGTGCAGAAAAAAATGGGTGAATACGGTGGTGGGCACGGATATCCGGGAACCGGCATACAAACACCCCAAGTATCTTTTTGAGACCCGGGATATCCGTACACGCATAGACGATATTTTTCAAAACCGGCAGATCGACACGGTAGTGCACACGGCCTATGTACTGCCGCCCATTCACGATAAAAAGCGGATGGAAGAGATCAACAAAGGGGGAACGAAAAATGTATTGACCGCATCCGCCAAAGCCGGTGTAAAACAGATCCTCTACACCAGTTCCACCACCGCGTACGGCTTTTATCCGGATAATGACCAGCCCCTGACGGAAGACA
>JAABSL010000212.1 GCA_011390415.1 Desulfobacteraceae bacterium | reverse complement strand
CCACAGTAAAACGCCACTGTTTCCTTCGGAAGGGGGACGTGCTGAGTCTTGCTTGAATCCGCCATCTATACCATCTCCTTTTCGGTTCGTTAACCAGGCAATTAATGTCAAATCACGGTATTTATGTTCACCGCCAACGTCTATAGCAAGATCGGCATGACTTTGTCAACGTTTTTCCGGGAACACCGCCAGCCATTATTCCCTGGCGGTGACGCACCCGCCCCGATCGGGGACAAGCCCGGGGAATATAACCGATCTCTTTTTGACTGGTCTGATCGGACCATAGTCCATGATTCTGATTTTTTTGTTTCGTTTCTTTCTGAAAAAATTTATGATACCATTTTATCGGATTTTTACGGTCTATTGTAGAATGGGCCGAATTAAACAGAACCTCATTAAAAAGACAGGATCCAGTATGCTAAAAAAAATAAAACTCTATACAGGACTTGTTCTGCTTGCAGCTGTAATCATTCTTGTTTTTCAGAACACCCAGGCCGTAGAAACCAAATTTTTATTCATGACCATGACCATGCCCAGAGCGGCGCTTCTGGCCATCACCATGTTGATCGGTATTTTTATCGGTATTCTGATCACCCTGTCCATTTCAGGAAAAACCGCGCCGAAAAAATAGCCGCGCCCAGACAACCCAAAACCTGGAGAACTTTATGGTGAATCAATTGGCAGACAGTTTTTTTTCCCGGCTGCAGACATATCTTGACCCGGCAAGATTGGGCCCGCTTCTGGCAGAATTCCTCATAAACATGGGGATTGCTGTTTTCATCCTGGCACTCTTCTATTGTCTGTGGCGAATGGTGAACGTCGTGATATTATTTCGCTTGAAGCATCTTTTTAATAAAACGACGGCCGCTTTTGCCGAGACCCTGATAAAATTCAGTATCCTGAGTCTCGGGGTGTTGGCTGCCCTCAGCGCAGCCGGTATCCAGACCACTGCTGTGCTTGCTTCTCTCGGTGTGGTCGGCCTGACCATTGGGTTTGCGGCCCGGGAAACCCTGTCCAATATCATTTCCGGAATTTTGATTTTTTTGGATCGGCCGTTCACCATTGACGATCTGGTGGAAATAGACGGGCACTATGGACGGGTAGACCAAATCACACTCCGGTCTACCCGCATTGTGACCCAGGACGGCAGAATGCTGGCGGTTCCGAATACCGAGGTAATGACCAAAACAGTGGTTTCCTATACGAATTTTCCCAGCCTTCGACTTGGAATCGATGTTACCATCGGGGTTACAGAAGAGATAGATCGCGTTCGAAAACTCCTGATCACCCTGATACAAAAAGATGCGGACTTTATGACAGACCCGGCCCCCTGTGTGGTCGTAACCCAGATAAATGACTATAATATCGGCATCGAATTAAGGGCCTGGCTTAAAGATGAGCGACAGCATGTAAAAAAACGGTTTGATCTGCGGGAAACTGTTCTAAAGACCTTGACGGACAACAATGTAGACATGCCCTTTGAGACTATTCAGCTGGCACCCCACGCCGTCACTGTGCATGGGCCCGGTCCGGGAACAGACAAACAAGGAGGCGATGGATGAAGAAATCCCCAAGGGAAACAGAATTTGAAAAATCCGTAAAAAACAAATTCAACCTGTACAACAGCCTGTTCCTGAACCTTCCGTTTCAAAACCTTACCCATATTGGACTGCGCATTCCCCTTTTGAATCAGGCGTGCAGACAGGGACTTGACTCCGGGAAAGACCCGCTGGAAATTTTAGATTCTTTTTTCAAGATGTACACCGATCTGGCATCGGAAAAAGAGACCATTGCGTTTATGTTCCGGGTGATTCAATATATTGAACGGCAGATCGTTCTCTATGACAGCGCAGAAGATGCCGCTTTTTCAAATTTGCTGACCCTTGGCAGTCATTTATCGCTCAAAGAGTGCCTCCATCTTGCCGACAACAAAAAAAAGATCCCCGCCCTGGTTAAAAAGCTGTCCGCGTTCAGTGTGAGAATCGTTTTTACCGCCCACCCGACCCAGTTCTATCCGCGGTCGGTCCTGGATATCATCACGGATCTCAGGTTGCTTATCAGCGAAAACAGGATCCATGACATAGATCTTTGCCTGCAGCAACTGGGATTAACTTCCCTGATGAATGCAAAGAAACCGACCCCGCTGGATGAAGCAAAAAACATCATTTATTTTCTGCGCAGCGTCTATTATGACTCCGTGGGAGAGTTCTACGGCCACATCAAAAAATTGATTCCAATGGGCGGGTTTGACAATCCAGATATCATTCAACTGGGGTTCTGGCCGGGCGGGGACCGGGACGGCAACCCATTTGTGACTGCAGAAACAACCGGCCGGGTGGCGGATGAACTGCGCATGACCCTGATGAAATGTTATTATCATGAACTTAAACGCCTGGAGTCGAAACTGACCTTCCGCGGGATAGAGGAGGATATCGCGCGCCTGAGAGAACAGCTTTACATCACCATGTTTGATCCCTTAAAAACAATAACTTCGGAAGAGATCCTGGGGGTTCTGAACAAGATAAAAACCGCGCTCACAGAAAACTTCAATGATTTGTACCGGGAAGAGCTGGAGGCATTCATTGATAAAATCAATATTTTTAAAACCCATTTCGCCACCCTGGACATCCGGCAGAACCACATTGAACACAAACGAACCGTTGAAATAATTCTCAAGAATGAAAACCGGATCATCCACCGCCTGGATGAACTGTCAAAAGAGGAGCTGATATCGGTGCTGGTCCATGCCCCCCTTCAGGTAACTCCGGATCAATTTCAAGACGAAATGGTCAAGGACACCCTCCAAACCATCTTACAGATAAAGAGCATCCAGGGAAAAAATGGGGAACAGGGCTGCAACCGGTATATTATCAGCAATTCCGAGGATATTTTCTCGGTTCTTTTTGTTTATGCCCTGTTGAGATGGTGCTGCTGGGGGAAAGCCCCGCTTCCCGTTGACATCATCCCCTTGTTTGAATCAATGGAGGGGATGCGCAACGCCGAATCCATCATGGAGGCGCTCTTTATGATACCGGAATACCGTGCCCA
>JAABSL010000211.1 GCA_011390415.1 Desulfobacteraceae bacterium | reverse complement strand
TTTTCCTTTGGGGGGAAATGATGCAGCAGGGAGGATTTTGCAATGCCGATGCCGTCGGCCAGGTCCCGGATGCTGGCACCGTAAAACCCTTTTTCCGCAAACAGGGTTTCGGCAATATCAATTAATTTTTCAGCGGT
This sequence comes from Desulfobacteraceae bacterium, assembly GCA_011390415.1. Taxonomy (GTDB): domain Bacteria; phylum Desulfobacterota; class Desulfobacteria; order Desulfobacterales; family Desulfosalsimonadaceae; genus SURF-3. Next base: position 2,918 of record JAABSL010000211.1, on the reverse strand, counting down.
GGCTTGTGTCTTTGGCGGTTTCATCCTGGTTCCCGCAAATGAAATCTTTGGCGTGTGCATAGGGTGATGTAATTAAAAATATTCTACCGACCGATCGGTAGACGGTCAAGAGGTTTTTTAAAACTATAAAATTTTACCTCTTTTTTTGCTTTTTAATTATTTTTAATGTATTTTGGTGTCTAACGAAAAAGGAGGTGGAGTGTGTCCCTGTCGCCGCCTGAATATATCCGCCATATGCTCGATGAAATCGATTTCGTTTCAAAAAAAATCCAATAATGTCAATCAAATAGATATTTTCCTAAAACAGTTTCAGATACCAGGAAAACGCAGAGGACTGCCATCTGTATCGCCACCCGGTGATGGGGGAATGGGAAAACTTGAAATACCCGGTTTTATCTTCCGGGCCTTCGGGGCGAAAAACCGTATAATCCGCCCTGATAATAATATTTTCATCGCGCCCTTTCATGGCCAGATCGTTGATGGTCAGCTTTCTTTTCAGGACCCCCGCGCCAATGGTTTCCGCGGTTTCCACATCTCCCCGGGCCAGGGCCGCTCTAAAGGCTTCCGAGTCCGACATAATGTCTCCGGCGATTTCATGCATTAAATTCAGCTCCAGCTGACGGCGGAGTTTCGGGTTGTCTTTTAAATCGTTTTCCAGAAACATGCGGTAAACCAGTCCGGCGGCAATGATGATGACGGCGGCAATAATGGCTGGTGCGCCCTTTAAATTTAATTCCATGGGGTTCTCCTTTGCACAAGTCGTATCATTTTTATTGACGGTTTCGATTCATTCTTTTTCAGGGCGGTTCGGGCGGATTTTAATGGATTAACGCCATCCCGGTTACGCGAACAGAGCCGTATCAGGCGGATATGTACCATTTTTTGGCCGGCGGTACAAATAAAACGACAGGGATTAAATTTTTCGCACCTTTGTGGTTTTATGAAACTGCCGGGGCATGTTATACTTTATTTAAAAACGAAAAGGAGGACCTGGGGATATGAAATTAAACAAAAAAGTGGCGGTTGTGACCGGGGCCGCAAAAGGTCTGGGAAGAGAAATTGCCAGGGCCTTTGCCGCGGAAGGCGCCCGGGTTATGCTCATGGACCGGGATACGGCGGAACTGAAAAGAACTGCTGATGAAATTTCAAGAACCGGCGGTGAAATTATGGTTTATGCCGGGGATGTTTCCCGGGAAAAAGAGATTGCGGAAATGGTCAAACAAACCCGGAAACATTTTGGCCCCATCGATATTCTGGTCAACAATGCCGGGATCATCGGACCTGCGAATTTTGCAAAAGATGCGGATGCGAAAAACTGGCTGAAAACCCTTGATATTAATTTAAACGGCGCGTTTTACTGCTGCCGGGCGGTACTGCCGGATATGGCGGAAAGAAAAAGCGGTAAAATTATTAACGTTACTTCCGGACTGGGCGAGCGGCCTTTTCCCCGTTTCTGTGCTTACGGGGTGTCCAAGGCCGGGCTGATTCAGCTGACCCGCTCGCTTTCAGAGGAATTACGGGCGGTCAACATCCAGGTCAATGCCATCAATCCCGGAGTCATGAATACACCCATGCAGCAGGAAATCCGGTCACTCGACATTGCGTCCGTGGGGCAAGACGTCCATGAGCGCTTTCAGGGACTCTATGATGCCGGTGAGCTTTTAAATCCTGCCGAACTCGCACCCCTGGCTGTTTTTTTGGCGTCCGGCGCATCGGATCATATCACCGGAGAAAACCGCCGGCCGGATGGCTATCAGGAACTTGGCTGGCAACCATAGGGTTTTTTGGGTGAACGGGCGATGACGCCTTATCTCAGGGTCGTGTCCAGAAATTCCATAAACCGGGCCCATGATTTCTGATCCGCGTCTTTCCTGTAGCGCTCGGTGTCAAATACGGTAAAGGCATGGGGCGCGCCGCCATAGGTGGTCATCTCATGGGAAACGGTTTCCTTTTCAAGTGCCTTGGCCAGTTCGGCAAACTGATCCATGGGGATGTGGGTGTCTGCCGTGCCGTGAAAAATCAGCACAAACCCCTTTGTCTCAGAATAGTCCTGCCCGGCGGGTGTTTCCAGCCCTCCATGGAATGATACAAATCCTTTCAGATCCGCGCCTGACCGGGCAAGTTCAAGCACGACCGCTCCGCCGAAGCAGTATCCCATTGCCACGGCATTATGGATACCGGCACCCCTGGCGCCGGCGGCTTCCAGAGCGCCGGATAAAAGAGCGCGCATTTTTTTGCGGTCGTTATACAATTCTCCGGTGAGGCGCTGCTTGTCTTTGAGTTCAGTCGGCCGGATACCTTTGCCGAACAGGTCGGCGGCAAAAACCGCATACCCCTTATCCGCCAGCATCCCGGCGCGTTTGATTTCATAATCGGTCAGGCCGTCCCAGTCATGAATCATAAGGATCAGCGGCGCATCGGCAGACGGACTGATGAGATAGCCTTCATAGGGGGTATTATCCACCTCATAGGAAACGAATTCTCCGGCAGCCCCGGCAGAAGAAGCCACACATAACATTAAAAAAAAAGTAATAATGGTTTTCATGGGTTAACTCCTCGCCAAACGGTAATTAAGACATAAAAAAATAGGATTAATGTCCGGTTGTAAAAGCCTACCATCCGTCATCCCCGGAAAAAGGGTCAACGTGAACGATCACATGAAGAAGGACATTTCTTAAGCCGATATCTTCCAGGGAAATACGGGCTTCGGTGCCGTGCTCCGTGTGCGGCGGAATACTTAAGGAAAACTCCCGTTCGGTCCGGATGCTTCCGGTTCCGGAACAGACCGGGCAGAAAAATTCATTCCACAATCCGGTTTTGCGGCACCGCGGACACGGTTCTATTACCGGAACGGTCAGGGGAAAAAGACCTCCCTCCCGTGCTTCGGACGGGGTGAGGCAAATTTCAATAAACAGGTC
>JAABSL010000210.1 GCA_011390415.1 Desulfobacteraceae bacterium | reverse complement strand
AGTTACAACGAAATTAATCAAGTAGATATCAACAGTGTGCACGGCAAATAGCCGGACCTTCAGTGCATATTGCAATAGCTATCCTTGCCGACTATCCCAAAATAGTAAATCAATATATTGTGGTTAAAAAATTCTTTAATAAAACTTCAGATACCCGAAGATATATCATCTTTTTCATCAAGGAATAAGCCGGTTAGATCAGTATCATCAAATTGTTAGACTTTGAAAGCGTTGAAGAAACTGAGAATGATTTTACAAAATCAAGTGATTACGAGTTAAGAAAACTATTGATTAAAATCCGTAGGGAAGCCGGGCTGACTCAAGAAGGACTTTCAGGTCGCTTTAACACTGAAAAAAGCAATATATCCAAGTTTAAAAATGTAAATTCAAAAAGTTCTCCATAGCTGTCAACTATCGAAGAATATGCTAAAGTCGCAGACTCTAAAATTGAAATAAATTTTAAGCCACTTGATCCGAAAGATTAAACAGAATTCATCGAAACTCAGCTTTTTCGCCAGGAAAACAAAAAAGGGAAATCCGGTAAAACCAGATCTCCCTTTTTTTTCTTAATGACTTTATTCTTACAGCAAAAAATTAAAAAAAATATTATTTTCTGCCGGCATATTCATTATATGCCATGGCGGTTGTTCTGTAGACCAGATGGGCCAGTTTGGAAAACGGCAATGAAATAAACAGAACAAACACGAACATTAAATGGATATAATAAATCAGATAAGTCAAGAAAGCCGCATCGGCCAAGCGGGTTAAATAAGCTAACATGCCGGTGGCGCCCAGCGCAAATACCAGACCAATCAAAAACCAGTCCCGGTATGTACTCATCTGATCCGCCGCTTTTGCCTTTCTGTTTTTGAACATCAGAAAACTGCCGATTACCAGCGCAATACCGCTGACGATGGCAATCACTTTGACCGGCAACCACACCAGTTCATCATAGGGACCGTGAATTCCGATTCCATAAAGAACGATGAAGAAAAAACCGGTGACAAACGCCAGACCGATAAATCCAAACAATACCATCATATGCGGTGTGGCGCGTTCCGTATTTTCGCCGCATTCAGAAAATTTTGAATGTTTCATAATGGTCGGAAGGATTTTAATTAACGCCTGAATGAATCCTTTGGGCTCGATCTTCTGTTTGTTCGTCTTGCCTTCCAGCAATGCATTGGCATGCATGTCCGCAATCATCCGTTTTAACCCAAGCGCAAATATCGCGACGGCAAAAATGGACGCCGGGATAAAAATCAGGTCCACCAGCCAGGTGTGAAAAAAAGCGTGATGCGCGATATGTCCCACCGCATCCCCTTCCTCAAAAACTCTTTCCGGGCTGAAGTTCAGCCAATGAATACCGAACATTTTCAGGATCAGCCCCAGAACCAGGAACAGAACGGCGGGAATTGCCAGCAGAACCGGCAGTTTTTTCGGATCATTGACAATTTTTCCCAGGGCCGGGAAACCGGCATAACGGGAAATGGCATACATCCGGATAGCGGCCAGCACATCACCCGGCTTGGCCCCTCTCGGGCACAGGGTGGAACAGTCACCGCAGTTATGGCACAACCAAACGTCGCCACTACCGACAAGCTTATCTTTTAATCCCCAGGACGCGGCAATCATTTCTTTTCTGGGAAATGGTTTTGTATCCGGCGATATCGGGCAGGCCACTGAACATGTGGCGCACTGGAAGCACTTCTTTAATGAATCGCCGCCATATTCGCCAATCTCTTTTATAAAACCGACATCTGGTTCAACCAGGTATTTATCTGCCATTTTTATACCTCCTATATTGGCATTGGCATCTTAACGCCATTGATAAAATATCATAATTTTTAAACGACCGCTTTTAAAAAAAAGCGGTCGTGCAAAATACTATTAGAAGCCTTTGAATGGATTCGGACCCAGGTCCTCAACCATTTCAACAAAGTCATTGATCATCTTCGGAAGTTTGTCATATTCATCAATAGCGACTTCAAACTGCGCCACCCGTTCTTCTTCAAGGGCCAGACTGGCGAGGGCGTCTCCGATTTTTTTCATACGGATACTGGCAAGTTCACTGCCTTTGACAAAATGGCATTGATAATCATCACCATGCTTGCATCCCAGCAGGAACACACCGTCCATACCCTGGGACAGGGCATCCTTGATCCAGATCACATTGACCGAACCCAGACAGCGTACCGGAATCAGACGAACATCAGCGGAATATGACAGCTTGTTCAGGCCGGCAATGTCCAGGGCCGGATAGGCGTCGTTTTCACAGACCAGACCGAGAATTCTAAACGGCGGTTCAGCAAAATCATCTTCAGACGGTACCTTTACGGACTTGACCATGGAACCGATACTGTCAATATTGTAATCGGAAAATCCGATAATCCGTTCCGGACAGGCGCCCATGCAGGTGCCGCATCGACGGCAACGGGCCGGATTCGGTTTCGGGGTGCCCTTGGCATCATCATCGAGGGCGCCGAACGGACATTCATCCGTACACCGCTTGCACTGGGTGCATCTCTGGAAAAAGAAATCCGGGAACGTCATGTCCCCTGATCTCGGGTGCACCGACACGCCCCGGTTGACCGATTCCAGACACTGAATCGCTTTTAAGGCGGCGCCGGTGGCGTCTTCCATGGATTCGTCAACGGTCATGCTCCGGCGGATGGCACCGGCCGCATAGATACCGGTTCTCTGGGTCTCATAGGGAAAGCAGATAAAATTGGAATCCGCATATCCGTCAAAGATTTCATTGTCGCGGAATCCCGGTCCCTGACGATAGGCCAGGTTGACCACGGGGTTGTCCACGGTCACCGGCACCATGCCGGTGGCAAGCACCACCATGTCGGCTTTCACCTGAATATTTTCGCCCAGCAGGGTGTCACTGGCTTCAACGGCTATGCCGCCGCCGGTTTTGGCGACACCGGTCACCTCGCCCTTGGTCATGAAAATACCCGGGGTCTGCTGAATGTTTTTATAAAAATTTTCCAACAGGCCCGGGGTCCGCATATGCTGATAAAAGACATAGGCTTTACCGTCTTCATAATCATCACACACATATTTGGCCTGCTTTAATGCCACCAGGCTGGTGACTGATCCGGTATAGGCAAAATCAGAATCATCCCCTTCACCCGGGCTTTGAACAAATACCACGGACTTGGCTTCCTTGCCGTCAGACGGCCGGACGATCTTGCCTTTTGCGGCAATTTCTTCAAATTCATAATTGGTCAACACATCCGGAACCTTGCCCAGTCCGAGATGTTCGAATTCACCGGCTTTGGGTTCATAGGGACGCCAGCCGGCCGCCAGGATCACGGCACCGAATTGTTCGCCTTCCGGGTCGAAGGAAAGAATATCTTTTCTGCCTTCATTATATTCCAGAAACTTGGCATGAAGGGATTCGGCATCCAGCTCTTTGCCGCTTTCATCCACCTTCATTTCTTCCGGCAGCGGATAGGGTACGTCGAACTCAATCCGTTCACCCGGTTTTTTCATGGTGACCGTAAAATTACCCGGCTCACCGGCAATCCGGGCCACTTCAGTTTCCGTTTTAACCGTAATTTTGCTTTCTGCTTCCACAGCGGCGATTTTGGCCTTGACGACCGTGGGAATCAGATTTTCATACGGCGCGGCCGTGGGGAGCTGCTGGCGCCAGTTGGCCACATTTCCGCCCAGCTGGGCCTTTTTTTCCACAATGGTCACTTCATATCCGGATTTTGCCGCATCCAGGGCCGCGGTCATACCGGTTACGCCACCGCCCAGCACCAGTATTTTTTTAGTAAAATTTTCCAGCAGATACGGTTCCGGCAGTTTGATTTTCGCAATTTTGGCCATGCCCATGCGCAGATAGTCTTCCGCCATCATCTGGACCCGGTCAAAATTATCCTCATCCTCTTTTTCTTCTTCCGTCAATGCGGGATACACTGCACGGGGATGAGACCAGACCACGCCTTCCCGGATATTGACCCGGTCGACAATGCAGCCGTCAAACCCGAACACATCATAATTTACCCGTCGGGAACATGCCGCAATGATCAGTGAATTGACGCCGTTTTCAGCGATATCCTTTTTAAGAAGATCAACCCCTTCCTTGCCGCAGAGAAACGGGTGGGATTGACAGGAAAGTCCTTCTTCTTCAGCCACATCACTGAGACTTTTTATATCGAGGGCATCACCGATGCCGCAGCCTGTGCAGATATATACACCATACTTTTTATCCATGGTTAACCTCCTATCTCCTCACCAGGGTTTGAATCGCCTTTAACGCCATACCGGTCGCATTCTGGTTTGACGATACAACATCAGCCGGCTTATTGGCACATCCGGCAGCGAACATGCCGCCCTGTTCAACATCGTTGATGATGAACCCGTCTTCCGTGTATTTCAGTTCACCTGCGGGCAGCTTGGCATTGGCCGCTGTGGGCTGCATGCCGGTGGCAAGCACCACCATATCCACTGTCTGATGAACTTTTTCGCCGGTAACGGCATTTTCGGCAACCACGGTAATCTGGTGATTATCCGCTGCCTGTTCCACTTCCGCGACTTTCCCCTTGATAAAGAAGACATTTTCATCTTCTTTGATTTTTTTGTAAAACTTTTCATACCGGTAGCCCGGGGCCCGCATGTCAATGTAGAAAATGTAAATTTTGGCTTCCGGATACCGTTCCCGCAGATAGGTGGCATGCTTTAACGAAGCCATGCAGCAGATATAGGAGCAGTACGGCAGGTGGTTTTCGTCACGGGAGCCGGCGCACTGAACAAATGCCACGCTTTCCGGTTCCTTGTCATCGGACGGTCTGAGGATTTTGCCCTTTGTCGGCCCATTGGGAGCGGCCAGACGTTCGAGCATCATATTGGTAATGATATTCGGATACCGGCCGAATCCCAGATTGTCGATCTTGGCGGCATCATAGGGTTCCCAACCGGTGGCCCATACGACCGACCCCACATTCAGGTCAATGGTTTTGGCCTGCATTTCCAGGTCCACGGCATCATACTTACAGGCGTCGGCACAGCGTTTGGCATCTTCGGTCCCGATAATCTGGGGAGAAATGACATACCGTGCCGGAAACGCCATCTCATGGGGCAGATACGCGCCTTTTGTCTTGTCCATCCCAAAATTGAACTCATTGGGCAATTCCGCCTGGCAGGCATCCGCGCATTCGCCGCAGCTGGTACAGTTTTCATTGACGTATCTCGGATTCAACTTCACCGCGACTTTATAATTGCCGGGTCCGCCGCTTACGTTTTCAACTTCCGCCAGTGTGAGCACTTTTATATTCGGATTGTCCTTAATCCGCCTGAAGTTGATTTCCAGACCACAGGTCGGGGGGCACAGCTTGGGAAAATACTGATTGAGCTGTGCGACTCGTCCGCCCAGATAAGGATTTTTTTCAACGATGAACACTTCGTACCCCACTTCGGCGGCTTCCAGGGCTGTGGTCAGCCCGCTGATTCCGCCGCCGACCACCATAATGCTTCCGCTTAAAGGGGCTGATTTGTCTTCAGTCATGCTATCCCTCCGTGCTTAAAATGTTTCTAAATAAAATAACCTGATATCAATTTTGTATCTTTATTTACAGTTCAGGGTTTGCCTGGCGCAAACACCTTAAATTCCGTCTTATTGGTCTCTTGTCCGGGTCCCGAAACTTAAAACTCAAAGCCGGAATGATGAATAATATAAAATATCACCCTATTCCGGCGCCCAGTTTTAAGATCCCGAATCCGATAAAATTTTTACCGGCCCGCTCAATATAAACAAAATCTGTTAATAAAAACCTCCAGGTGCCGAAAACGGCACCTGGAGGTATTGTTAACGACTTATCGTCGTCGCCTGGGTTTAGTCAGGAATGATCTTGGTATATTCAACTTTCTTCAGGCTCCATTCGTTAGAAGCTTTGTCGTAAGTTGAGTTGGTGAAGCAGAACCAGTTTTCATCATCCTGTCCCGGATGATCTGCCTGGTAATAGAAGCCCGGGTAACGGGTTTCTTTTCTGTACTGGATGTGCCGCAGATGGGCTTCAACCGTGTACAGTCTGTGATAAATTTCCCAAGCTCTCATGAGTTCATGCAGATCGCCGGCTGCCAGTTTTTCACAGTCCGCGCGCATGGTTTCCAGAAGATCCAGTACAACTTCAAGCATCTTGTTGGTGGTCTGGTAGTATGTTGATGTTCCCGCACCATACTCATGGGTGGCTTTCATCATCCGGTACATCATGCCGTTGGGTTTGATGTAATTCGGGTTGATGTCGTCAGCGGTGGTATAAGCACAGTTTTCCAGGTAGGTTCTGACCGGTTTGTAAACCATGTCAACCAGCTCTTCTTTGGTTTCTTTCAGCGTCGGTTTGAAATCGGCATTGTCGCGAATGAATCTTACCATTTCTTTTGCAGTCATCCGACCTTCAGCATGAGAACCGGAAGAGAACTTATGACCGGAACATGCCACGCCGTCACCAGCAGTGAACAGACCGGCAACCGTGGTCATTCTGTTGTATACTTTGCCGTTGTGCTTGATTTTGTAATTTTCAGGAACCCAGTCGTAATCCGGGCCGGAGGTCCAGATACCGCAGCAGCCGGAGTGAGATCCGAGCAGATACGGTTCGGTGGGCATAATTTCGGAATTTTTCTTTTCCGGTTCACAGTCCTGAGCACACCACAGGTTGGCCTGGCCGCAGGTCATGTCAAGGAAGTCTTCCCATGCTTCTGATTCCAGATGCTTGAGTTCTTTCTTGTCCATGGTCTTGCCAAGTTCACCCAGAGCGGTGACGGTGTCCATCATAATCGGACCGCGTCCTTCTTTCATTTCAAACAGCATCAGGTGATTACGCAGACAGGTCGGGGTAATTGCAGCCGTTCCATAAGGTGCGTAATTTGCCAGTTCTGCTTTTGCAGCATCAGAAGCAGCATAGTTTTCGCCCAGACCGTTCAGCGCTTTTGCTTTGAACAGGAGGAACCATGCGCCAACCGGGCCGTAACCATCTTTGAAACGAGCCGGGGTGAAACGGTTTTCCATCATGGAAAGTTCTGCACCGGCGCGAAGCGCCATGGTGTATGTGGAACCTGCGTTCCATACCGGATACCATGCACGGCCTTTTCCTTCACCAACCGAACGCGGCTGATAAATGTTAACCGCACCACCGCAGGCAACCATCATGGTCTTGCATTTGATGATGTATACTTTGTTTTCACGAACAGAGAAACCGACCGCGCCGGCAATCTGTTTCGGGTTGTTGGCGTCATTGAGCAGCTCAACGATGAATACACGTTCCAGAATGTTGTCGTCGCCCAAAGCCAGTTTGGCTGCTTCGGCAACTACTCTTTTGTATGATTCGCCGTTGATCATGATCTGCCATTTACCTGTACGTACAGGCTTGGCGCCGCCTTTCAGCGTACCCATTTTCTGGCCTTTTTTACCGTCGAGGTTTTTTCCGTCTTCGGTTTTTTTCCAGACCGGCAGGCCCCATTCTTCGAACAGATGAACGGAATCATCCACATGACAGCCCAGGTCGAAAATAAGGTCTTCGCGAACGATACCCATCAGGTCGTTTCGAACCATGCGGACGTAATCGTCAGCAGTGTTGTCGCCGATGTAAGTATTGATAGCGGACAGACCCTGAGCAACCGCACCGGATCTTTCCATTGCAGCTTTGTCACAGAGAAGAATTTTCGTATCATCAGAAGCCCATTTTTTAACTTCAAATGCTGTACCGCAGGCTGCCATTCCGCCACCTACGATCAGAATATCGACTTCGCGTTCTTCGACTTCGGGATCCCTTACGGCCTTGAGCTCACCTAAAGGTTTATTCGGTAATGCCATCGTATATCCTCCTTAAGATATATGTTTTCAAATTTAGAGTGCATCTCAACTACGCTTCCGTTTTAATTAAACGGTTGCGATCGGTGTCGGGATTGCATAACCGTCTGCTTCTTCAGTTGAAAGCAGGCCACTGTCAAGATCTTTACCTTTAAGATCCGGATACGCATTTGCAGTTCCTTCAGGAGTTGTACGAATGGGGAACTTAAAGCGTTTGATTGTGCCGTTTCTGAATTTACAGGTCCACATAACATCTTCTGTACCCATCATCGGCATAATGCTGCTTCCCAGCGGAACGAAATCCGCATACCCTCTGACTTCAATAGCCTGGGTCGGGCAAATTTTTACACAAGAAAAACATTCCCAGCACTGATCCGGCTCTTGGTTGTAAGCCTTCATCTCATTGGGATCCAAAACCATCAGGTCGTTGGGACAAATATACATACACGCTGTTTTATCCCCGCCCTTACATCCGTCGCATTTTTCAGCAATTACGAAACTTGGCATTCTTTACCTCCTAATTAAGTTTAAAGAAAGTGAATAAACAATTCCACTTTTATCTGTACTGTACAAATCTGATAGTGCCTTCGCTGGCGCACCTCCTTTCTTGGGTCTGCAAAATAATATTTTGGTCTGTATATGATCGATCTGTTCTGCCGATCTTATCTGTTTTTTGTATTTTTCCTGTATTCACGCACATCTAAATCCCCCCATCCCGTTCACCAAATCAATAATCCTAAAAAAATCAAAAAGATAAGGTATTTAAAGATGCAAAATGAATTATTTATCACCCCGAATATTGCTTGTCAAGAGATTTTGGGGAATCCCTTTTCTGAACAGTTACAAACAGTTATACCCGCACAAAACCGCAATATATTGATATTATTATACCGATTCATACAACATATCGCGACAATGCCTTTTAAAATTCTCTTACCGTATATATACGCGGGGCACCCGGTCGGAGATCCCTGTCAGCACCTCATAACTGATGGTATTGATATGTTCCGCGATACGGTCCGCCCCGATGGGCAGTGTCTTATGGGGCCCGAAAACCACCACTTCATCACCGACTGCCACATCCGGAATCTGCCCCACATCCAGCATGGTCTGATCCATGCAGACCCTTCCGGCCACCGGCGCCAGCCGGCCGCGCACCAGCATTTTCGCTTTTGAAGATAACAGCCGGCTGTATCCGTCTCCGTATCCCAGCGAAACCGTTGCAATCACGGTGGGGGCTGCCGCCTGCCAGGTTCTGCCGTAGCTGACACAGAATCCGGCATTGACCTTTTTTAAATGAATAATCCGGGACTTTAATGTCATGGCCGGCAAAATTCCGACTTTGCCGGCATCCACATACTCGGACGGAGCGTAGCCGTACAGGGAAATACCCAGCCGGACCATATCCAGATGGGTCTGGGGCATATCGATGATGGCCGCGCTGTTTGCGGCATGGCGAATCTCAAATTCAATTCCCTGTTTTTTCACTTTTTCCAGAAACCGGTTGAAAATTGCAAACTGCCGGACAGCCGGGGTTTTATCCGCTGCGTCAGCCGTGGCAAAATGGGTATAAACCCCTTCCAGTTCGATTCCGGGCAGTCTTTTGATCAAGGTCACGTCATCCACGACCTGTTCCGATATTTCAGGATCATCAGATGACTGCCCCAGATCGCACGGCATCATGCCCAGGCGCCCCATGCCGGTATCAATCTTCAGGTGGGTTTTTATTTTCCGGCCGCCGGGGGGCACGGCATCTGACAATGACCGGGCCATCTCATACGACCAAAGGCTTTGGGTTAAATCATATTCAATCAGTTTTCCGGCCAGTTCCGGCGGGGTATGCCCGAAAATCAGAACCGGCGCATCAAATCCGGCCCTGCGAATGGCAATGGCTTCGCTGATCCTGGCCACCCCCAGCACTTGTGCGCCGGCTTCGAGCACGCGACCGGCCACCTCTAAAAGGCCATGGCCATAGGCATTGGCTTTCAGCACCGCCATCAACCGGGCAGAAGGGTGCAGGATATTCTTAAACTGTCTGATATTATGCGAAAAAGACCTTAAGTCAATTTCCGCCCACACATCATATTGTGCCACGGATACTCCACTTCTGCTTTATTCCCGCAAACCGGGAATTGGTGTCATCATCCGGCCATATACAGCTATACATTCCGGTCCAGGCTCCGGTATTGCACCGCCTCGGCAATATGATCCGGGCGGATATGGTCGTCGTCTTCAAGGTCGGCAATGGTTCGGGCAATTTTTAACACCCGGTTGTAGGCGCGGGCGGACAGTTTCAATTTGTCCACCGCGGTTTCCAGAAGCTGCGCGGACGCCCGATCAATCCGGCAATATTTTTTTAAATGACGATTTTCCATCTGGGCATTGGTCAGAATATTTTCAGCCCCCAATCGCCGGGTCTGATGTTTTCTGGCTTTTGACACGCGGTTTCGGATATTTTCGGAAGGCTCTTCGGGCACGGCGTTTCGCAGATCCCGGTATGCCACCGGGGGCACTTCCACATGGATATCAATTCGGTCCAGCAACGGCCCGGAGATTTTATTCCGGTATTTCTGGACCTGACTGTAAGAGCACCGGCAGGGTTTTTCAGGATGGGAGTAATAGCCGCAGGGACAGGGGTTCAAGGCGCCGATCAGCATAAAACCGGACGGATAGGTAATCGACATGGCGGCCCGGGATATGGTCACCCGCCGATCTTCCAGGGGCTGGCGAAGGCCTTCCAGCACCGGTTTTTTGAATTCCGCCAGTTCATCTAAAAACAGCACCCCGTTATGGGCCAGGCTCACTTCGCCGGGTCGCGGAATATTCCCCCCGCCGATCATGCCGGCATCCGAGATGGTGTGGTGGGGCGCCCGAAAGGGCCGCCGGACCACCAGGGCCTGATCCTTTTCAAGAAGCCCCGCCACACTGAAAATTTTCGTGGTTTCAATGGCTTCTTCAAAAGACATTTCCGGAACAATGCCGGAAAAACGCTTGGCCATCATTGTTTTTCCGGAACCGGGGGGCCCGATCATGATAATGTTATGTCCGCCGGCAGCGGCAATCTCCATGGCCCGCTTGACATGCTGCTGCCCTGCAACTTCGGAAAAATCGGATTCGGAAAAATAATTGTCTTTGAACAGATGGCCCACATCAAATAATTCCGGGGGAATATCCGTTTCACCCCGGACATGGTCCACGGCTTCGGCCAGAGTTTTGACCCCGACCACGGATATGCCTTCCACCACCGAGGCTTCCCGGCGGTTATCATAGGGGACCATAATGGCGGCATATCCCAGCCGTTTGGCTTCAATGGCCATGGGCAGCGACCCGTTCACCGGCTTGATCCGTCCGTCAAGGGACAGCTCTCCGATCATTAAAAATTTATTCATTTCCGTTTTCGGAACAATGCCGATGGCCGTTAAAATCCCCATGGCAATGGGCAGATCAAAACCGGTCCCGTCCTTTTTGATATTGGCCGGGGCCAGGTTGACGGTAATCCGGTCATCGGGGAAATTATATCCGGAATTGGCGATGGCCGCCTTGACCCGCTCCTTGCTTTCCCGGACGGAAACTTCCGGAAGCCCCACCGTGGTGAACGCAGGCAATCCATTGGAAATATCCACTTCCACTTCCATCAAATAGGCATCGATTCCGACAACCGCGCTGCTCAAAACCCTGGAAAGCAAACTTCCCCCTTTCAATCGGGACTGGAAAACTTAACTCTTTCCGTTAAGAAAAATTTGAAATATAACAAAGCCGGTTTCAGATAACAATGCATAAAATCGTGCGCTTGAACGAAAACCAAAAAAATTTCCCGATTTGGGCAAGGCCCGGGGATGCGGAAAAAACCAATATACCCAATACAAGCCGGACTGCGCCGGATTTTGATTCGTATTCAAGACGCGTCAAAGGAAGCATATCAGGATATATGACCTTTGATGCAACACAGAATACGGGTCAAAAGACAGGCAAGGCGGGTATCTTCGTTTTTTCCGAATCCCTCGGTATTCGCAGATTGCATTTTCTGATATAATCCGATATGTTTATCGAATAACTGTGAAATGACACGAAAAAGACAAGGAAAATAAAACCGAATATGGTGATGGCATACAAACAGCGAACCCTCAAAAAACCGGCAGATTTTACCGGCGTCGGTGTCCATTCCGGGGAAACCGTCCACCTGACGATCCAACCGGCGCCGCCGAATTACGGCATTAATTTTAAACGGATCGACCTGCCGGCCCAGCCCATGATAAGAGCTCATTTTAACCGGGTGGTGGATACCAGTCTGGCCACCGTCATCGGGGAAGATGCCGAAGGGTGCATCGTGTCCACGATTGAACATGTCATGTCCTGTCTGGCCGGGCTTTCCATTGACAATGTCATTATTGAAATCGACGGTCATGAGGCCCCGATCATGGACGGCAGTGCCGCCCTTTTCACCCGTAAAATAAAAGAGGCCGGCATTGTCTCCCAGGATGCGCCGAGACTCTATTTTGTCATCAAAGAGCCGATTATACTGGAAGGAAACGGAAAGTCCGTCAAGCTCTATCCGGCGGAAAAATTTACCATCACCTACACCATTGATTTTGATCACCTGGCCATCGGCACCCAGACCTTATCCATTGATCTGACGGAAACGACATTTGAAGAAGAAATCGCCCGGGCCCGGACCTTCGGGTTTCTGCATGAGCTGGAATATATGCGATTCTATGGCCTGGCAAAAGGCGGCTCTCTGGAAAACGCGGTGGTCATCGATGAAAAGGGGGTCATGAACGACGGGGGGCTCCGGTTTGCCGATGAATTCGTGCGGCATAAAATTCTGGACTGCATCGGCGACTTTTCACTGCTCGGCATGCCGATCATCGGCCATGCGGTATTACATAAATCCGGGCATCTTTTCAATCATGAATTTTTAAAAGAATTTTTTAAACAAAAGTCAGCCTGGGAAACCATGACCCTGGAAGCTTTTGAAAGCAGCTATCAACACACTGCGCGCACACCTGCGGGATAGCGCGGATTTTATTTTTGACGCATTCAAGGTTTTGGGATCAAACAAAAGTTCAGGGATAATATGCTAAAGCACATTAAAATTTATATTCTGCTTTTTTGCTTCATCCTGCCGGTACCCGTTATTGGGCATGCCATTGATGTGCAGATAAGCGGCATCCAGGTGACGCAAAATACGGACCATCTGCTGCTTTCACTGGAAGTCGAGGGAGCGTTTAATGAAAAACTGGAAGAAGCCATACAAAACGGCATTCCGGCAACTTTTTCATTTCTTGTCAATATCAGCCGCAAACGAACGCTCTGGATGAACGAATTGATTGATGATCGGAATGTAACCCATACCCTGAAATATCATAATCTGAAAAATCATTACATCATCAAAAAATCCTGGCAGGGCGATGACCCGTATATTACCGACTCGTTTGATGAGGCCAAAAAAATAATGTCTGAAATCAACGGCCTGGAACTTGTCCGGTTGAAAAAACTGGACAAAGGAAGCCGATACGAGATAACCGCCAAGGCGGAACTGGATAAAGTCAAGCTGCCGTTTTTACTGAATTATATTTTCTTTTTTGCTTCCGTGTGGGATTTTGAAACCGAGTGGCACTCCTATGAATTTGTTTACTAAACGCCCCTCCCGCAACACCCCTAAACTAAAACCCGCCGCCACGCGCCGCAACCGGTATAAGGGGACGGCCGCCCCCATCCCCATAGACGATCAAAGACGCCGTAAGCGCGATTATATCATCATCGGCGCCGTTGTTTCAATCGTCACCCTGCTTTCTTTTCTCACGGTCAACACCCTGCAATCCGGCAGCGATATTCCGGTATCAAACATGGTATTGATGTTCATCCTGATCAACATCAATATGCTGCTGGTGGTGCTGCTGATTTTTCTGGTCTTCCGGAATCTGGTGAAGCTGATTTATGAGCGGCGGAAAAAAACCGAAGGCAGCAAACTCAGAACAAAACTGGTGGCCACGTTTATTGCACTGACCCTTCTGCCGTCTACGGTACTGTTCTTTTTTTCACTCCATTTCATCACATCGAGCATTGAATTCTGGTTTAAAATTCCCATTGACCAGTCCCTGGACAATTCTCTGGCGGTGGGCCGGAATCTTTACAAACTCGTGGAAGAAAACAACAGTTTTTTTCTGGACAAGGCCGCTTACCAGATCGACAGCCGGGAGCTGCTGTCGGTTAAAAACAAAACAGAACTTTCCAACTATACCCAGGTCGTCCAGCGCGCGTTTAATTTAAATGTGGTGGAGGTATACAATGCCGAAGGCGAACGCCTGACGATTTCGGCCGATCCGAAACTCGGGGACAAAGAATTCAGGCCGATCCGAAAAGAGGCGCTTCAAACCGGTGTCAACCGGAAATCCGACATCTGGTCCGTATCGGAAAACCTGGACGGCGGTGAATTCATACGCAATATATCCGCCATCCCCTTTGGCGCACCAGAAAATGAAATCAAAGGATTTGTGGTTATCAGCGTTCTTTTGCCGCCGGATCTTGTCGAAAACCTGGCCTCTATTTCAACCGGGGTTGAAGAATACCAGCAGATGAAAATGCTGAAACAGCCGGTGCAGTTTACCTATTATATTATTCTGACGATTGTGGCGCTTCTGGTGGTGTTTTGCGCCATCTGGTTCGGCATGTATCTTTCCAAAAGCATCACCATTCCCATCATGGAACTGGCGGAGGGCACCCGGCGGGTTGCCGGCGGCGACCTCACCTACAATATCAATGTGGTGGCTGATGATGAGATCAAAACCCTGGTGGATTCTTTTAATAAGATGACCCGGGATCTGCGTTTTTCCAGAAAAGAACTGGAACTCTCCGCCCGGGAACTGTTTGAAAAAAATATCGAGATCGATGCCAGACGCCGGTATATGGAAATCGTTCTAAACAATGTGTCCACCGGCGTCATTTCGCTGGATGCCAGAGGTCTTGTGGCAACCACCAACCGGTCTGCCGAGAAAATGCTCGACATCGACGCATCCTCCATCACCAAAAAAAGCTACAAACATATCCTGAAAGATCAGCATGATGATCTGGCGGATGAAGTTTATGACCGGTTCTGGAATAAGCGGGAAGAAAGTCTTTCCCGGTCATTAAGCATGATTATCGATGGCACGCCCAAAAGTTTCAATGTCAATTTTAATTCATTAAAAGACGACGCCGGCCGTCAGATCGGTCTGGTAATGGTGTTCGACGACATGACGGAACTGGAAAAAGCCCAGCGCATGTCCGCCTGGCGGGAAGTGGCCCGCCGGATCGCCCATGAAGTCAAAAATCCCCTGACCCCGATTTCCCTGTCCGCCCAGCGGCTGAAACGAAAGTACCGGCAGACCATTAATGACCCGGTGTTTGAGGACTGCACCCAGACGATTATCGACCATACGGAACTGATCAAAAACCTGATCAACGAATTTGCCACCTTTGCCCGGCTGCCCACCGCCAATCCCGAGCCGTGCGAGCTGCCCCCGCTCATCTACGAAACAATTGCCTTGTATAAGGAAGGACACCCGAACATCCGGTTTTCCGCCCGCATACCGGAGGATGTTCCGGTCATGCAGCTCGACCGGCAGCAGATCAAACAGATTCTGATCAATTTAATTGACAATGCCATTGCATCCATCCGGACAACCGGGGAAATCAGCGTGGCTGTTGCGCACAGCGCTGAAGAGAAAATCGTCCGGCTGGTGGTGGCGGACACCGGTTCCGGCGTTCCCGATACGGTGAAACCGTCTCTGTTTGAGCCGGATTTCACCACCAAAAAATCCGGCATGGGATTGGGGCTGGCCATTGTCAGCACCATTGTTTCGGATCACAAAGGCAGAATTCATGTGGAGGATAATGAGCCGCAGGGGGCCAGGTTTGTGATTGAATTACCGGCTTAAGAGACTGATGAAAAACTATTGCGCTTGACCATGCGGCGTTAAAATTCGGCTCAAAATACTCATTTATAAATATAGACTCCGCTTTTTCGCCGAATTTGGCCTTGCCTGCTCTGCGCTCATGACGTTTTTCAAACAGCCTCTGGCTGGGGGAGACATAAGATTGAAAGTGGAAGGAAAAGATGAGCGTCCAACATTGAACATCGAATATTGAATATTGATGGTCAAAAAAGTGATCGGGCACATGGCGTGCTTACACCGGGGCCGAAGTGCCCCAATCGATGATAAACAAAAGAAATATTAACCAATAACGGACGCTCGTTTTTAAGTCATATGAATCGAATTTGCGTCCTAATACTTGTTATGTGACTTGGGTTTACAATAAAAGTAATGAGAAAGAAAGGAATCCTTATATTCCTTATTATTGAAGATAATCATATGAATAAAATTAATGAAAAATTAGAATTTAACACTTCAAATAGAACAGAAAAATATAGCAGGGATTGGAAATTAGAACTCTTTGCCTTAATTGGGTTTTGTATTTCTGGCACAATATTTATTTTTTCAGGCGTACAAAATGGAGATGTTCTAACAATAATAGGCAGTTCTGTGTGGATTTTTTCTTGTGTCATATGGATGATTCCATATAGAAAATATTTTGATAATTCAAATGATTAACCAGGCTGGAAACATCACATAACAAAACCATAAACACGGACTCGCAAAAGCCAGACAAAAGGGTCGGGCCAAGATAACCAACTGAAAATATAAAATATCAACTTAAAAAGCACCTTGATACAGGTCTTATATCGAACTTTTTGAGGGCAAAAACGGCATTATTGCCATGACAAGAGCAAAGTGACACTATATACTCGGGCAAATATGGCAAATTACCCAAAGATGCCATAAAAGAGAGTTTTAGCTCAAATAACTGGCCCCACGGTTCTCTGTGGGAACGATATATTTAGGGATTATACGAAGACAGGTGATGGCGGCACAAGACATCCGATGGGTGCAGCGTTACAGGCATTTTATCCAGGCGTTTGAACAGTTGAAAAGCGCGGTGGAACTTTCTGAACAGCGCGATCTGAGCGAACTGGAAGAACAGGGAATGATTCAGGCTTTTGAATATACTCATGAACTGGCCTGGAATACCCTGAAGGATTTTCTTGAGCATCAGGGTCTGCAGCACTTATACGGTTCAAAAGACAGTTCCCGCGAAGCATTTAAAAAAGGGCTCATCGAAAACGGCGAGGTTTGGATGGACATGATCAAAAGCCGAAAACTGGGTTCCTATACATACAACAGGGACATTGCCCGGAAAATTATCACTGCGATACGGAAAGATTACTGTCTTCAATTTAAAATACTTATCCGTACCCTTGAGCCCCTTGCCAAAGAAGCAAAATCGTCATCTTGAAAAAATAATGTTGATACAGAAAAAACTATTAACTATAGCGGCGGACGGCAAAAACCAGTGATTTTTCCCTTGACCTTCAGCCTTAAACCTTAAACCTTAACCTTTACCTTACCTGAAACCCGAAACCTGAAACCGGTATTTACATAAAAACTGCGCCAAAACAACCAACAAGGAGCTGCACCCCATGTTTCCCTCGATCCTGATCGTTGATGATGAAGCATCCATATTAAAGGCATTGTCCGATATTCTCTCTGATGAGGGGTTTGAAACCATCACCGTATCCAACGGCTACGAAGCCTTGAAAATTCTGGAGTCCGAGTCCCCGGACCTGGTGCTGCTGGACATCTGGATGCCCGGCATAGACGGCATTGACACGTTAAAGGAAATCAAAAAAATTCATCCCACCACGCCGGTCATCATGATCACCGGCCACGGCACCATTGAAACCGCAGTCAATGCCACCAAGATCGGGGCGTTTGATTTTATTGAAAAACCGCTGTCCATCGATAAAGTCATTGTCGGCATCAATAATGCCTTAAACTTCCGGCGGCTGGAAGAAGAAAACCGGTTTTTACGGAAAAAAACCATTGAAAAAAATTCCATCTCCGGAAATTCTCCGGCCATTCAGGAATTAAAAAAGCAGATCAGCATTACCGCTCCTACGGATGCCTGGGTACTCATCAACGGCGAAAATGGTTGCGGCAAAGAGCTGGTTGCCCGGATGATTCATCAGTTCAGTGCGCGATCCCAATACCCGCTCATTGACGTAAACTGTGCCGCCCTGTCCGATGAAATCATTGAAAGTGAGCTGCTGGGCCATGAAAAAGGCGCGTTTACAGAAGCCACGGCCAAAAAAAGAGGAAAGCTCGAACTTGCCCACCAGGGCACCCTGTTTTTTGATGAAATCGGCGATCTGGGACTTAAAACCCAGGCCGCCATCCTGCGCATTCTCCAGGAAAAGCAATTCCAGCGGGTGGGCGGCAGCCGGATGCTGCCGGCGGATGTTCGGATCATCGCCTCCACCAACAAGGACCTGATCAAAGAGATCGATGCCGGCCGGTTCAGGGAAGATTTGTACTACCGCTTAAACGTGGTGCCCATGTTTGTTCCGCCCCTGCGGGAACGCACAGAAGATATTCCGGAACTGGTAAATACGTTTTTGAACCAGATTGCGGAAAGAAACCGAACCAGCCCCAAAAAAATAACACCCAATGCCATGAAGATATTGCAGGACTGCTCCTGGCCGGGAAATGTCCGGGAGCTGAAAAACCTGCTGGACCGCCTGTCGATCGGCGTGCCGGAAGATACCATCAGAGCGACAGACATACCGGCTCCCTACAATCCTGAAAAGCATTCGGCGCCGTCCGGAGAATCCGCTCTTTTTGCCCCCCTTTTTGAAATGGACCGCCTGGACGAGGCCCTTAAAAATTTTGAACGAGAATTCATTGCCCGTAAATTTGAGGAAAACAATCAGGATATCGGCAAAACCGCCCGGGCGCTGCATGTGGATAAGAGCTATTTAAAGAAAAAATTACCGAAAAAATAATGGTTTCCTGCGGCTTGGAAAAAATCTTGAGGCGCGCCGGCGGCGTTTCTATCAGAGCATAAATGCCTCAGCCGACGGGAACGCCGGCCCGGCCATTGGACAATGACACATGCGGATCATCAGCGGTGAATTTAAAGGCAAAAAACTGGCTTCGTTTAAGGGCAATGCCACACGCCCCACTTCGGACCGGGTGCGTGAAGCCCTGTTTAACATCCTGGGTGCGGACATCAAAAACGCGGCGGTGCTTGATCTTTTTGCCGGCACCGGGGCGATGGGACTCGAGGCCCTGAGCCGGGGGGCGAGCAATGCGGTTTTTATTGACGCATCCGCATCTGCCGTAAACCTCATCCAAAAAAATGCCGCGGCCTGCAGAACCGAAAATCGTGCCCGGATCATGCGGTGGGATATCGCCAAAAACTTAAGCTGCCTTCAAGCCGGGTTTTCGCCCTTTGACCTGGTGTTTATGGACCCCCCCTACAATCAGAACTTTATTGCACCGGCATTAAAAAATCTGATAACCGCGGATGTTTTGAAAAGCAGCACCAGAATAATCATCGAGCACGCTGCTGCTGAGGCAATTTTGCAGGACATCACAGCACTGCATCTGACAGACCAGAGAATTTACGGAAAAACCCTTGTTTCCTTTTTATCGGTTGTGTTACAGGAAAAATTTTAATCAGCCATCAGAAATTAAACCGAGGATTCATCTCTATGGAGCGAACCGCCATCTATCCCGGCTCATTTGACCCGGTAACCAACGGCCACATTGACATTATCGAGCGCGGATTAAAACTTTTTGACAAACTCATTGTGACCATCATGATCAATCCGGCCAAAAAATCTCTTTTCTCCGTCAAAAAACGGATGGAACTGCTGGAAAAATCGTTGGCCGGAATCGGAAATGTTGAAATCGATTCTTACGGCGGACTTCTTGTGGATTATGCGGTTCAGCGGGATGCACATGCCATTCTGCGGGGCATGCGGGCGGTTTCGGATTTTGAGTATGAATTTCAAATGGCCTTGATGAACCGGAAATTAAACCGGGACGTCCAGACCGTCTTTCTCATAACCGGGCTCCGCTGGATATTCACCAGCTCATCCATTATAAAAGAAGCGGCCCGGTTTGGCGGGGACATTGAAAGCATGGTGCCGGAAGTGGTATACGCGGAACTCAAAAAAAAATACAAGCTGAGTTAAGTCCGGTGGTTTTATCCAGGGATTGCCGATCTCACTGCATCTACGGCGTCAGATGCTTTCCCTTTTTCAGTTTCTGACACGCGACAGCCGCTCTAAAGCCACTACGGCAAAAAAGCCCGCAAGGATAAGACAAACCGCAAACACCAGGTCCGAATCAACGGTCTCCGGCCAGATATTGCGTTGTTTCAACACCCGCAATTTCCCGTGAATCATTGCCGTTTCAAGCGTCTCTTTCCAGGGCCAGATTTTTCGCATGGAACCGAACATCAGGCCGGCCAGAAAGGCCAGGGTCAGGCTGTGGTATTTCTCGAGCAGAAGTTTGAGAAATCTTGCAAAGCCCGCCAATCCGAGAGCACACCCGGAAACGAAGACAGCAATGATCACCATGTTTTCGGGGGAAAACGGGTTTTCCAGGGTGGCAATGATAAATTCATATTTTCCCAGGATCAGCAGGATAAAAGCGCCGCTCAAACCGGGCAGAATCATGGCGCAAATCGCCAGCATGCCGGACAAAAATACAAACCACAGGGCTTCGGGCGTGGCGGCGGGCATTAAATTAACAACAACAAACGCCCCCGCAGCCCCTGCCAGAAAAGAAACGCCGGTCCCCGGGGTCCATTTTTCCACCTGTTTTCCCACCACCCAGATAGATGCGGCAATGAGCCCGAAAAAAAGACTCCAGGTCAGCACGGCATGATGGGCCAGCAGATAATTCATCAGCCGGGCCAGACTGAGTATTGCAACCGCGATACCGAGAAAAAGGGAAAGAATAAACCGGATATGCAGTTCGCAAAGCGCGGCCTTGAAATCAAAACTTAAAATGCTTGCCGCCATCTTTGTGTTTGCCGATTTAATGGCCGTCAGCAGATCTTCATAGATGCCGGTGATCAGGGCAATCGTTCCGCCGGACACCCCCGGCACCGTATCCGCCGCCCCCATGCAAAGTCCTTTGGCCATCAGCAATACGGAACTTCTGACGGATCGCGGACCCGGGCTGTGAAAAAACGCTTCTTTCCAGGAAACTTCTGATTTTTTTTTCATTTTTCCCATCCAAAGTCGCCTACCAGCTTGACAAACCGGCACCCGCCCAGCATGGTCCGGTGGATTCCGTTCTCATCCCGCACGAGTTTCACCATATCCTGAGTCAGCCGCGCACCCACCGGCAGAACCATCCGTCCGCCCATACCGAGCTGGGCAACCAGAGGTGCGGGTATTTCAGGCGCACCGGCGGTGACAATAATTGCGTCAAAAGGGCTTTCATCTTTCCAGCCGTTTGTTCCGTCCGCGTACCGGGTGACGATATTGGAACAGTTCAGCCGGTCAAACAGTTTGCGGGCCTGCATGTGAAGTGTCCGGATGGTTTCAATGGTGTATACCCGAAAAACGATCTGGGCCAGAATGGCGGCCTGGTATCCGGAGCCGGTACCGATCTCCAGAACCCGGTCATCCGGGCTCAGGGCAAGGGCCTGGGTCATGTGGGCGACAATATAGGGCTGGGAAATGGTCTGCTGTTCACCAATCGGCAGGGGATGATCCGCGTATGCCTGATCCATAAGGGCATCACTGACAAAAAGATGCCGCGGCACTTTGCGCATTGCCGCCAGAACCGCCGGGTCGGTGATACCCCGGGCTTCAATCTGATTTTTAACCATGGATTCGCGCAAACGCTGATATTTTCTCGAGTCGATTGTCATTGTATTAAGTCAATTAGCAATTCATCCGGCATCCGTCAAGCGATTACAGCCCATGGGCATCGGTTTGTGCTTTACCTTTCCGGTTTGTTTTTTCGGGTGTAAATTTCAGTGAACCACTGTGAATTCGATCCGGGAGAGCGTCTTTCCGCTGCCGGTCACCACATCTACCCGCCATTGACCGGTTTCATAGGGATGCCGGAGCGACACGTTGCTCCAGGTTCTCATTCGCGGATAATGGATGGCCAGGGGGACTTCACAATAGCGGCGGCCGTTGAGATAATAGACATGCCTCAGTTTATACGGCGTTGTTTCTGACCGCACATCCATCCATACGTAAGGCGTTACGCCGTTCCGAAGCGAAAATATATTCTGGCGGACCACGGGCTGCTTATTTTTGACCCCCTGGCAGGTTGCCAGGTCGGCAATGCGTGTATTGGTATCCGCGGATATGGTTTTGGCAATTTCGGGAAGTCCGGCTTTGCCGGAGGCATTCACGCGGGGGGTAAGGACCGGCACGGATTCCGGACCTGTCTGCTTTACTGCCGGAGCCGGATTTTCAGGCGACGGTTCAGCCGGCACAGCGGTTTTTAAATCCGGTTCCTGCGGATGCAGGTCCGGCGCCGCAGCCGCCATTGTCATGGGCTGCGATTGCCCGAAGGACTGATCCGCCGATGGCCCGGACAAGACTATTTCTTTTTCAACCGGCAGGATCTCTTCCGTTACCCGCTGCAGGGCAACGGTATTTGACTTATGCATCACGGTTTCGGTCACCGGCGACGGCGCGTCATTTTTATAAAAAATAAACAGCCCGGCGCAGGCAAATATCAGAAGCATTCCCGCAAGCCGGATCCGGCCTTTTTTCTTACGCTGTTCTTTGGTCTCCACAATGCCCCGGAATTTTTCGACCACTTCCCGGTCTCTTTTTTCGATCGTATATCGGTTCATCGCCCAAGCACCACGGTTGACGGTTTATTGTGTCGACGGCATTACCGTCGGATCATTCTTCTTCCGAATCGAGGTTGACATCTTTCCGGGCATCCAGAATATACTGGGCAACAAATGGATGCATATAATGAATGGCTGCGTCATACGCGGTCCCCATCTTGGTTTCCGCCCAAACATCCGCGCCATTTTCAATTAATACTTTCACTACCTTAATGTGCCCTTGCCTGGCTGCATTGTAAAGGGCGTTCGTAGTAAAATCATCCTCCCGAGCGTTTACATCCGCACCATTATCGATAAGAAATTGAGCAACCTTATCATGCCCCTCCCAGGCAGCACCGCCCAAAGGCTCCACCCCTTTAGGACATATTTGTATGCCGTACCTGAACTGCTTGGTGAGCCGCGCATTCACATCCGCACCATTGGCAACAAGAACCTTGACAACTTCCAGGTGGCCTTTTCCTGCGGCGTTAAACAGGGGGGTTGTCCCGTTTTCGCTCGCGGCATTCACATCCGCCCCTGCTTCTATTAAAGCATTAACAACATCCACATGCCCTTCACGAGCAGCAATGATCAGTGCAGTGTCACCTGCAAATGCGAGTTTATCTTTTTCCGGAGTGTCTCTTTTTACTCTTGTCTGGGTTTTCGCCCCATGCGACAGCAGGAAGTTTGCCATCCGCACGTCGCCATTTTCTGCGACAATCATCAGGGCAGACGTCCCGTCCTCAGCTCTGGCATTGACATCGGCCCCGTTTTCAATCAGCAGGGCGGCGTTTTTATTCTGCTGCATTTTCAGGGCAGCCATTAACGGAGTGGCCCCTTTGTAAACCGGTTGGTCTTTGTATTGATATTCTTCCTGTATGGCCGCATTGACGTCCGCCCCGTTTTCAATGAGGTAACGGACACTGTTCTCGTCATTTAAGGCGGCGGCAATAAAGAGCGGGGTGGCGCCGTTGACGTCGGCGGCATTCACATCCGCGCCGTTTTTAATCAGTATTCTGGCAATGTCCGTGTGTTTTTTGTTTAAAGCCGCCATCAGCGGAGTGCGCCCTTCGTACAGGGTCCGGTCTTCATAGCTGACCGTCTTCAAAATGGCCGCATCCACATCCGCTCCCTTGTCAATCAAGCGCCTGACAATATCTTCATGCCCTTTCAAGGACGCCATAAACAGGGGCGTCACCCCTTCTTTGGTGGCGGCGTCCGGAAGAACGCCCTGGGCCAGCAGCCGGTTCATCTCATTGATCTGTCCCTGGTCCGCGGCTTTGACAATGGGCGTCATTTTCAAGGTTTTACAGGCCGGCAGGACGGAAACCATTAAAAGGATAAAGATCACAAAACAACTTTTTTTTACGCTCATCTCACACTCCTGTTGCTGCGGGGTTCATCAGCCGTCAGGACTTGATCACGGCCGACAATTCGAAAGCTTTACATTACTAAAATCACCGGTTTTTCTCAAGCACTTTCCTTTTCAGCGAAAAAACTTTTAAGTGCCGAATTTCTGAACCGGGAATCTCTTAATATCATAAAATTTTATCAATAAAAAGAAATAAGAATTCAGCGGGAATGAATACGGGGAAACTGACAAACCGGTCAGGGAACCCACCCAGACGGCACTCCCTGACTGACACATCCAAAAACCCCGCCTCCCCCATTCCCTGCCCGAAAAAGAAAAGGTCAGGGAGCCCCAAACAGAGGGGACACCCTGACCTGCGTTTAAATATACAACCGGATTTCTAAATTTTTTTATGCCACTTTCCGCTCCCGGCCGCTCCATTCCTTTTCCCGGAGCTTGAATTTCTGAATTTTGCCGGTGGCGGTTTTGGGCAGATCACCGAATTCAATCATCTTCGGTGCTTTAAACCGGGCCATGTGCTCCTTGCAAAACGCAATAATATCGGCTTCCGTAGGGTGGGTGCCGGGTTTTGGCTTGACATATGCCTTGGCCACCTCCCCCCATTTGGGATGGGGCGTGGAGACCACGGCGACCTCCAGTACATCCGGGTGTTTATAAATGGTATTTTCCACTTCCACGGTGGAAATATTTTCTCCGCCGCTGATAATTATATCCTTTTGCCGGTCCATGATCTGAATATATCCGTCCGGATGCATGACCGCCAGATCCCCGCTGTGAAACCATCCGCCGTCGAAGGCTTTCTCTGTGGCCGCCGGATCTTTGTAATACCCGAGCATGACATTGTTGCCGCGCATTACAATTTCGCCGATGGTTTTCCCGTCCCTGGGCACCGGGGCCATGGTGACCGAATCCACCACATCCATGTGCAGGGAATTGACATAGGGGACACCCTGGCGGGCTTTGATCATGGCCCGTTCACCGGCAGGCAGATCATTCCATTTGTCCTGCCACTTGCACATGCTGTGAGGCCCGAACACTTCCGTCAGGCCGTAGGTCTGGGTGATGTTGGCGCCCACGGCTTCCATGTTTTCAATGACCTGCGGGGCCGGGGGTGCGCCGGCAGTCATGATTTCCAGACGACGGTCCAGCTGAAGATTCTTTTCTACCGCATATGTGGACAAGGCAATCAATACCGTGGGGGCGGCGCACAGATGGGTGACATTTTCCGAATCCACCAGGCGGTAAATGGTTTCTGCTTCCACTTTCCGCAGGCAGACATGGGTGGCGCCCACCGCGGTGACCGCCCAGGGAAAGCACCAGCCGTTGCAGTGAAACATGGGCAGGGTCCACAGATATGCGGAACCGGAATTGAGTCCGAACTCGATGACTTCGCCCATGGCATTGAGATATGCGCCCCGGTGATGATACATCACCCCTTTGGGAGAACCGG
>JAABSL010000209.1 GCA_011390415.1 Desulfobacteraceae bacterium | reverse complement strand
CCTATCGTGCCAAAATCGGCGATATCGTGGTTCAGGTGGGGGACGTGATCACCCTGTACGGCACCTGGAAGCGGCTGATGGAATTGCAGAAAGAAGGGGGCCTGCTGTTCAGCCTTCCGTCGGACGTGGAAGAGATGCGGCCGGAAAAAGCCTTGTGGGCCGGGTTCTGGCTGATTACCGCTTTGACGATGATCATGGGATTTAAGATTCAGCTTTCCGTGTCTTTAATGACCGGGGCTTTGGGCATGGTGCTGACCCGGGTGCTGAGCATTGATGAAGCCTATCAGGCGGTGGACTGGCGGACGATTTTTTTACTGGCCGGCCTGATTCCCTTGGGCATTGCCACGGAAAAAACCGGCGCCGCCGCCTGGATCGCCCACACGATTCTCAGCGTTATCGGAGAGGTGTCGCCCATTGTGCTGCTCACAGTGATCGGTATACTTTCCACCCTGTTTACCCTGGTGATTTCCAATGTCGGGGCCACGGTCCTGCTGGTGCCGCTGGTGGTCAACATGGCCATCGCGGCCAATACCGACCCCCGGATGGCGGCCCTGGTGGTGGGGCTGGCCACCAGCAATTCGTTCATGCTCCCCACGCATCAGGTCAATGCCCTGTATATGGGGCCCGGACATTATCGAACAGTGGAT
This sequence comes from Desulfobacteraceae bacterium, assembly GCA_011390415.1. GTDB lineage: Bacteria > Desulfobacterota > Desulfobacteria > Desulfobacterales > Desulfosalsimonadaceae > SURF-3. The sequence goes on along the minus strand of JAABSL010000209.1, from coordinate 2,409 downwards.
TTTATAAAGGCCGGCGCACTGGTGAGTGTTGTTTTTCTGGTGGTGATGATTGCCATGATCAGCCTGGTCTATGGTATTTAAAACGCTCAATTTCGGTTGAACGCAGCTCAGGAAAGGAAACAGATATATGTGCATTATTACGATTTCACGCGGATCTTATTCCATGGGAAAGGCGGTGGCCGAGCAGGTGGCCCAACGGCTCAACTATCAATTGATCAGCCGGGAGGTGCTGCTGGATGCCGGCAGCCGCTTTAATATTTCCGAGATCAAGCTGGAAAAAGCCATACACGATGCGCCCGGGATTCTCGAGCGTTACCGGCACAGCAAACAGTCCTATATCGCCTATATCCGGTCTGCCCTGATGGAGCGGATCGCAGACGACAATGCTGTCTATCACGGGCTGGCCGGGCATCTGCTGCTCAAGGGAATAGGGCATGTGCTCAAGGTAAGGATCAACGCGGATATGGAAAAGCGCACCGGCATTGTGATGGAAAGAGACCGGATCCCGGCGGATGCGGCCCGCCAGCGGATTCAGGAAGATGACAATCAGCGACGCAAATGGACCCATTCCCTGTACGGTCAGGACCCGCAAGACGCCTCCCTCTATGACCTGACGATATGCATAGACAAGCTTTCCGTTGATCATGCCGTGGACTTTATCTGCCAGGCCGCGGCCACGGACGGATTTAAATCCACGGAAAAAAATCTTCAAAAAGCAAAAGATATGGCTGTCGCCTGCCGGGTCAAGGCCGCCCTGGTGGATGATTTTCCGCATACCGGCGTGACGTGCGAATACGGCAATGTATTGATCTATACCAAAGGCCGGGATCCGATGAACGCAAAGCTGAGCAAAAAACTCAACCATGTGCGGGAAACCATTTCGGGCATTTTTCATCTGGAAACCCACGCGGGGAGCGAAATGCCTGCGGATGCGGTTTAGCGGTTATTAAAACCGTATTCGGAAGCCATCGGGAATCATAAAGGAGAACTTCATGTCTATCATTATTATTTCCTCTGACACCGCGGAAATTGAACAGTCAATTGCCCAAAAAGTGGCCACGGCCATGGATTGTCAGCTGCTGGATCGTCGGATTTTAGAAGATACTGCCAAAAAATATCAGATTGATCCCGGTAAACTGGCCGAAGCCCTGGAGACCACTCCGTCGTTGTTCAAAAGTCTGTCTTCCGGTCAATGGCGCTATCTTCTGGCATGTGTCGAAGCCGATGTGCTGGACCGTCTTCTGGCGGATAAAATTGTCTGCTACGGACTGTCCGCCCATCTCTATGTCACGGGCGTTTCTCATGCGTTAAAGGTCCGAATTCTTTCCGGGGATGGTCCTCAGACGGAAAAGAAACGCGAAAATCAGCTCCAGCAGCGAAAAAAATGGTCTGTGGCGGCTTACAACGAGGATGAAACCGAATTGTCCCGGTATGATCTGGTGATCAATCTGGATCAGATCGATCCGGCCGAAGCCGTGAAAACCATTACCGGTGCGGCACAATACCGCAAGTTCCAGGTCATGACCTATTCCATGAAATGTCTGTCCGATCTGGCGCTGGCCGCCAGGGTCAATGTGGCACTGTTAAAGACCATGACGGATATCTCGGTTCAGGCCCGGGACGGATCGGTCATCGTGGCGACAAAGGCGGGAAACCGGCAGAAAAGAAAAAAGATTGAAACCATCAAGGAACTGGCGGGCAATGTGGAAGGGGTCCGTTATGTGGAAGTCCATGTGAAAAAAAATCTGCTGGGCGTAACCACCGGATAAGGCGGTTTGCGCCGATTTTAAAATCTGTTCCCGCGGGCCGGATTAGATATTTCAGGTGATGACGGAATAAGTGCACGTAGAGTGCAAAGTGTCTAAAGTTAAAAGTGAGCTAAAGTTGCGGTAAATGCCTGCGGCATTATCATTTTTAAATTAAAACAGGTCGCGCGATCAGCGCAGTCCAAAACTTTAGTCACTTTAGAGCACTTTAGTCACCTTTAACTTTTATCGACTTCAAGCAAACAAGCACTTTTTAGAAGCAAGGCTTGGTGCCCAGGTCGCAAGTTCCCGCCTGCGGATCCGTGAAAAAGGAGAAATAATGATGAAAAAATCACTGGAAGTCCTGCTGTTGGACGATGAACCCATTGTCGGCAGACGTCTTAAACCGGCCCTGGACAAGATCGGGTGCCATGTGGAAGTTTTTGAAAATCCGAAACAGGCAGTGGCGCGAATCAATGAAAAGGAATTTGACATCGTGGTCACCGATATCCGCATGGAAGAAATGGACGGCATCCAGGTCCTCGAACACGTGCAGGCAAAATGGCCCCGCACCAGGGTGATTCTGATCACCGGGTATGCAAAAATGGATCTGGCCCGGGAAGCCATGGGAAAGGGGGTGTTTGACTTTATCGCCAAGCCCTTT
>JAABSL010000208.1 GCA_011390415.1 Desulfobacteraceae bacterium | reverse complement strand
GGCCGAACGTTTCAAGGCCGAACTGATCATGGACAATCTCGGGATGTGCCGGTTTCACCGAAACTGGGCCGAGGAAATGATTCCGGAAATCATCGAGGAACTGCATGGGAGAAAGCAGCAGTTTCTGGTCAACAACCGGATCACCGCCGAACGGATCAACAGCCGCAATGCCGGAGTACTCTGGGAAACGGAACGAAGCATCGATCTCGTGTTCTCCTTTTTGAAACGAAAAAACGACATCGACGGAAACAATGATCCGGAGCTTCTCCGATGGATCCGTTTTTTTGAAAAAGATAAACGCGAAGCATCGATGAGTTTCTGGTATGACATGCACAAGGGAATTCAGGAAACTCTCAGGACAAATTGAAATCATTGATGAATATGATGCAGCGCCCCGATGGGTTCTGGATGCGGCCGGATTTTTGAGAAGTGTTTTACTGAACCCCTCCCGCCCGAATCCGATGGCATTTTCACACATGCCGATCATTATCACCGATTCAAAAACCAATTTGGGTTATGTGTTGAAATATTTAGAAGTGGAATCCAAACATCAGGAAGATGATGTCCTTGACAAGGATATCATTCTTGTATGGGATCATGACAAACATATCATTACCGGTACGGACATACTGGGCCGGCTATTGCGGGGAGTAACCAAAATAAAACCGGTATCATCGTCTGAAACCTGATTTGAAAACAGGCTTATTCACTGTTTTCAGACGATGGGGAGGTCGGTTGTGCGTCAAATTCAAGTGTTATGATAATATCGGCCACGGTGGCGCCGTTGCCTTTTTCGTGAACAATGAGCGGATTAATGTCCATTTCCTTGATTTCGGGACAATCGGTGACCAGGTTGGAAAGGCCCACAATCAGTTTTTCAAGTTGTTCGATGTCCGCCTTGGGCTTGCCCCGGTATCCGTTTAAGATTTCATATCCTTTAATACTGCGAATCATCCGCCGGGCATTATTTCGGCCAATGGGGGCCAGGCGAAAGGTCACATTTTTAAATAATTCTACATAAATCCCCCCGAGTCCGAACATGAGCAAGTGGCCGAACCCGGGATGCTTGTTAACTCCGAGGATCACTTCCTGACCGTTTGACAACATCTTTTCCACCAGAACACCCGTGATATCGGCTTCCGGATTATATTGCTTTGCATTGTCGATGATTTGTTTATAAGCGTATTCAACGGATTCACGATTTTTTAATCCCACAACCACTCCTTTGGCATCCATTTTATGCAGGATATCCGGGGATATGATTTTCATGACCACCGGATAGCCGATTTCTTCAGCAATCCGTTCCGCAGCTCCCTCTGAATTGGCAACGGCAAACGGTGGCGATTGAAATCCATAGCATCCCAGCAACTCACTTCCGTCATGCTCGCCAAGGACTTTTTTGCCGGAAGCTTTACATGCATCAACAATTTCTCTTGCCCGCTTGCGGTCGAAATCCAGTTCATACTGAGGCATAATGCTTCGATTCAGCCAACGGGTGGCCTCATAGAGTTTGCCCAGGGACTGTGCAGCATTTTCCGGAAACACATATACCGGAACTCTGTTTTTCTGAAGAAACTTAACCCCGGCAGACACATCCACAATCCCCATAAAACAACAGATAATCGGCTTTTTCGTGTTTTGATAGATATTGACAATGGCCTTTGCGGTTCCAATGGCGTCGGTCATAGACTGAGGGGTCAGTATCATCAAAACACCGTCTACGCCTTCATCTTCAATAACAGCCGACAGCGCATCTTCATAACGGTCGCTTGAGGCGTCACCAATGACATCAACCGGATTATTGAAATTGGCAGTGGGCGGCAGGCATTTGCGCAGCAGCGTATCGGTCTGTTCTGAAAATCGCGCCAGTTCCAGACCGGACATTTCCGTCATATCCGTGGCAATGATGCCCGGACCGCCGGCGTTGGTGATAATGGCGATCCGATTTCCCGCAGGTATCCGCTGGGCGGAAAAAGCGCCGGCGTAATTGAACAAATTATCAACCGTGTCGGCGCGAATAATACCGGTCTCATCGAATATCGCATTATATACGGCTTCGGAACCGGCCATTGAGCCGGTATGAGAAGAAGCCGCCCTGGCGCCGGAGGCTGTTTTGCCGGATTTGATCACAAGGATCGGAGTGGGCCGATGGCCGGAAGTAATGTGTTTGACTGCATCCACAAAACCGGGTCGGAGGCGGAGTTCTTCCATGTAGATCATCATCACGTCCGTTTCCGGATCTTTGTGGTAATACTCCAGGAGGTCGTATTCATCCACATCCGCCTTGTTGCCGATGGAAATAAATTTTGAAAACCCGTATCCGCGTTCCAGGGCAAAGTCGAGAACGGCCGTGCACAGGGCTCCGCTTTGAGAAATAAAGGAGATGTTGCCGTATTCCGGCAGGTGGGTTGAAAAACTGGCATTTAACCGGACATCCGGGTGGGGGTTGATCACCCCGAGGCAATTGGGGCCGACCAGGGGAATACCGGCATCCCGGCAGGTTTTTGCAATTTCAGCTTCCACCTGTGCACCATGCCCTCCCACTTCCTTAAAACCTGCGGAGACGATAACGATTCCCTTAACCCCTTTTCGAATACAATCACGGACCGCCTGGTGCGCGATTTCAGGGGGCAGGATAATCATTCCCAGGTCGATGTCATCCGGGATTTCCGTCACACTTGCATATGCCCGCACGCAAAGAATTGATTTGGCTTGAGGATTTACCGGATATAAGGTGCCCGTGTAGCCGCCCCGAAGGATATTGGCAAAAATATCGTGACCGACTTTTCCCGGAGTGGTGGATGCACCGACCACAGCCACGGATTTGGGTGAAAATATGGGATCCAGTTTTTCCATGATAATTCCTTGTCAGTAATAATGATTTCTGTTGGCAGAGTTTTTTCAATTGTGTCGCCATTTTTCAAATTTGGAGAGCTGATATTATATACTTTAAATCTCCCTTTTCATAGGGCGTTTTTTAAAGTCAGGAAGTCATTTTCTGGCAAAAAATCCGGCAGGCCAGATCCAAGCAATGCTGCAGCTTGCAGACGTTTCATCCGGC
>JAABSL010000207.1 GCA_011390415.1 Desulfobacteraceae bacterium | reverse complement strand
CAGGGTGATGGCCGCATCCGGCAGTATATGAAGCAGTTTGTCCGTATGGCGCAGGGAGATTTTGCAGCAGACCTGGGAACAGAAATCCCGGCTCAGGGTTCGGTTTCTCGATCCGACACACTGGATAAAGGCGATCTCGGGCCGGGTGGTTGTGCCCAGAAAATCGGTCAGGGTTTCCTCTTTGAGCAGCTGGTTCAGCCGGGCCGTGGTGATGACTTTGTCGTGCCGTTCGAATTGAAGGCCGGACAGGATAGATGGATCAAACGGGATGAATCCGGTGGCCAGGATGATCCGGGCCGCCTGAACCGTATCTCCGGACGTCAGTTGTGCGGCAAATCCGGTGTCGCTTTTTTTCAGGCGGTCCAGGGTGGTGTTCAGATGGACGAAAATGTTTGCGTGGCCGTCGGTATCTTGAGCCATGTCATCGGCCAGACAGGCCCCGCATTGTCGGCATTCATCAGTGGCCATGCAGGCCCAGGAGGCGGCATTTCCCCCCAGGTGATCGGCCGCTTCAACCAGATGGACCTGAACATTGCTGTCCCCCAGCGTTTTGGCGGCGGCCATGCCGGCAACCCCTCCGCCCAAAATCAGGACACTGTCGGAACTGTGTGTCATATGTGCCTCCAGGATATGTGTGACGGTTCATTTTTTCTTCGAATGTTTTATCACATTCCCGGGGGGAAAAAAAAGTCAAATATCCGTCGGCGATGTTTTGGCTGAAAAAAGGGGGATCAGCAGTATCTGCTCAAGAAAGCTTCCGTGATCTCCCACAGGTCCGGTGTCAGGATCTGTTTCACGCGGTTGCGTATGTCCGGGGAGATTTCTGTATAAAACGCCTGGGCAATACCGCCGGCAATGCAGGCCAGCGTGTCGCTGTCGCCGCCTAAAGAAACGGCGTTGCGGATGGTGTCTTCCCAGGAGTCTGCATCCAGAAAGGCGATAATGGCCTCAGGTACGGTGCCCTGGCAGGAGATGTTAAAGCAATAGCCCGGCCGGATCTCATCAATGGTGCGGTTCAGATCATACCGGAATCCCTGCATGATCCGGTGCCGGATGGTTTCTTTGTCATGGCCGGTTCTGGCCAGAAATATGGCAAGGGCTGTGGCCTGGGCCCCTTTGATGCCTTCCGGATGATCGTGGGTAATGACGGCGGTTTGTTCAGCTTGTGTCAGCACCTCATTTTCTGTGGGAAACGCGAACCCCACCGAGCTGACCCGCATGGCAGCCCCGTTTCCCCAGCTGTTGTAGGGCCGGGGATTGTCTGAGAGCAGCCAACGGATGAAGCTGCCGCCATACCCGGCATGGGGATGGCGGCGCCCGATATCCCGGACCGATGCTTCATAGGACCGGCCCGAAAGAATGGCATCAGCTATCGCCACTGTGAGAACCGTATCGTCTGTAAACCGACACTGAGTCCCAAACAAGGGGAATTCCTTGATTTTTATCGGATCATGTTCATAAATGGATCCGATGATGTCGCCTGCAATGGCCCCGATCACAATTTTTCCGGCTCCTCGATCACATATCCGGCAAGGTTATCTCTATACCGATTCAATCTAATTGGTAACCGGTTTTTGTGATTTTTACAAGCAGCAAATTCTGCTGGATAATGTATTCAGGTCAGCTGTTCTGGAAAATCGAGCGAAAAATTTTTTGGTCAATGTCCCGTTCACAGGGCTCTGTGCCGGGGATTCATGTACCCGGTAAAATTTAGGAAACCCGTGAATGGCACATTGGGGGCAGACATCATGCCGTATTTCAACTTCATGAAAATTTGCAACAAAATGCCGCCATTCGTCAGGGCCGTTTCGCACCTTATGACAGTAAATGCATTTTTCCATTGGTATTTTCATATATACCTCCCGGTTTTTTGGATTTCGTCCAGGATCGAGCGGTTTTGTTCCAGGGATTGTTTTTTCAAACGGTCAATGATTTTTTTTGTCAGTTTTTTGATCTGCAGCCAGAAAAATGGATGATTCATGGCACCCCTCCGTTTTTTGCTGGTGACTTGAAATAACCCTCAAGCAAGAAATACGGGTCTTTTTATGATGAAAGGGTTTTGTTTTTTGAAAAACTATAATGAATGGAGAGTTACAGATCGATTACTGATTGAGATTAAAATAATAATTTTAATTCATTTTGAAATTTTTTTTGCAAAGTTCGGTTTTTTTTCGCGTCAAGCCGGCGGAGCTCCCGATGCCGGGGACTCCGCCGTCGAACATCAGATTATACCGCTGACCATGCCGCGGCCTGTTTTTTGGGTTTGAGACCGGTGGGCAGCCAGCTGGTGTTTTTGGGCCGGCGGTTCATGCCTGGTTTGGCTTTGGCCGGGTTGGCCTGGGTGCGGGTTTTTTGAGGCGATCCTCCGGGGGTTACCGCTGTTGAAGCCGGTCTGGCCGGAGCTGCCGGCTGGGATGTTTTCAGGGCTCCGGTGACCGGGGTCTGTCTGACCGGCAGTTGTCGTTTGAGCAGGCGCTGGATATTGGCCAGAAGTCCCTGTTCGTCACCGCTGACCAGGGACAGGGCTTCGCCTCTTTCTCCGGCCCGGCCGGTGCGGCCGATACGGTGAATATAATCTTCGGCCACATGGGGCAGATCAAAGTTGACCACATGGGGCAGGTGTTTGATATCCAGGCCCCGGGCCGCAATGTCCGTGGCCACCAGGGTCTGGACCGTCCCGTTTTTGAAGTCCGCCAGGGCACGGGTTCGGGCGGCCTGGCTTTTGTTGCCGTGAATGGCAGCCGCGGTGATACCGTCGCTGACCAGTTGTTTGGTCAGCTTGTTGGCCCGGTGTTTGGTGCGCGTGAATACCAGGGTCTGGTGCCAGCTGCCGTCCCGGATCAGGCCGGACAAAAGATCGCGTTTACCGTCCTGGGACACCTGGTAGATTTCCTGGTCAATGGCCTGGGGGGCGGTATTGCCTGGAGACACTTCGACCTGAGCCGGGTTTTTAAGCAGTCCGTCGGCCAGGTTCCGGATCTCCGGGGTATAGGTGGCGGAAAACAGCATGTTCTGCCGTTTGGGCGGCAGGCACTTGATCACTTTGCGGATGTCATGGATAAACCC
>JAABSL010000206.1:274-3071 GCA_011390415.1 Desulfobacteraceae bacterium | reverse complement strand
CGGCACATTTTTTTTGACATCCATGACACCGGATGTCGTTGATGATCTGAAATTGCCAGAATCATGCCCGGTTACAAAAGGGTTTTCCCCAAAAAAGCATTCTCCATCCTATCTATCTGTAATCATGTATAAAAATTATTTATGCGATAAACGCTTGCCATGGGTTCAATCCCGGGTGCCGGGGCGGTTTTGTTGTATCTAAATGACACATGTGCTATATGTGTGGGATGTTTTTACGGTATGGGGGGAGAAAATATGTCTGAGATCACATTGTTCCCAAAATCGATCCATTCCAGAACGGCGCTGCTGGTTTATGTCATGCTGCCCATGGTGCTCACGCTGGGAATTGTCGGCTATGTGACGCTCAATTCCATTGAAAGCCAGGTGGAAAAACAGATGCAGACAGACCTTGAACTGGTGGCCCGGGCCGTTCAGCTGCCTTTGAGTTATGCCCTGGAAAAAGACCGCACAGGGAGCATTCATCAGTCATTGGCTTCGGTGTTCGCCATTGGAAGAGTCTACAGTGCAAACGTGTATGACAGTAAAGGAAAACGGATTCTGAACCTGGGACTGGCTGAGCCGGAAGATGAGCGTGAAAAGTTTACACAATTGGCGGCAAAAGGGAAAAAACGAGGAGAATATGAGCAGATTGCAGGCCGTCCGGTGTATTCCTATTTTCTGCCGCTCACGGATACGGGTGGACAAATCAACGGGCTGCTGCAGTTGACAAGGAAAGAAAGCGAGTTCATTGAAAACCTTCACACGTTGCGGATTCATGGTGTTCTGTTGTTGACATTGCTGATGGTACTGCTTTCCGGTGTGGTGCTGTATGGCCACCACCAGGCGGTCGGGGTTCACCTGAACCGTCTGACTGCCAGTATGGCACGCATTGCCCGGGGAGATCACCGGCATCGTTTTGAATACAGCGGTCCCAGAGAGATCCGGGCACTGGGAAAAACCTTCAATCATATGCTCAACCGCATGGATGAAGCGCAAAAAACTATTCTGGCTCACCGCAGAAAACAGGATGAGCTGGAACAACAGGTGCGCCGGAATGAAAAACTGGCGGCATTGGGCCGGTTTGCCGCAGGCACGGCCCATGAACTGGGCACCCCCTTGTGCACCATCGGGGGCCGGGCGCAGCGTGCGCTTCGGGATAAAAATCTGCCCGAAAACCTGACCCGGGTGTTTGAAGTCATTCGTACTGAAGTCAGCCGTATGGAGTATATCATCAAACAGCTCCTGGATTTCAGCCGCAGAAATCCATTGCGGCGTGCTCCAATGGATGTGTCCCGGCTGATGAAATCAGCCGTGTCAACCGTTCAGGAAGAAGCACAAAAAAACGATGCGCATATCCGGTGTAGAATCCCGGATGCCCGGAAGGTCGTATTGCTGGATGCCATCCGCATACAGCAGGCCTTGGTCAATTTATTGAAAAATGCGGTACAAAGTGCTCAAGGTGTGCATGTGCAAATGAGCTGCACATGCCGGAACAATCTTGTCATGTTTTCTGTGGAAGATGATGGCCCGGGAGTGATGTCGGAAAACCGGACCGAAATTTTCGATCCGTTTTTTACCACCAAACCGGTAGGAGAGGGGACCGGCCTGGGATTGTCCGTGGTGCATGCGGCGGCCCGGGAACACGGCGGAAAGGTGGAATTGACCGACAGCCAAATGGGCGGGGCCGGCTTTGTTTTGTACATACCCTGCAATAACCCGGAATCAGAAGATAAACCAAAGGACACGGTATGACACGGACAGATACTGGTTCGAAAGAAACCGTATGGATCATAGAAGATGACCAGGCCCTGGGCAGCCTGTTGTGTGAAGAGATTCAGGATGTCGGACTGGATGCCTGCTGGCTGCCGAGTGCGGAAAACGCGGTACAGGCAATGGAAACGAATTTGCCGGAAGTGATCGTGTGTGATTTGAAGCTGCCCGGGATGGACGGGCTGTCTTTTTTGAAAAAAGTGCGGGATCTGGCGCTGGATTTCCCCCCGGGATTTCTCATGATCACTGCATTCGGAACGATTTCCCGGGCTGTGGAAGCCTTGAAAGCCGGTGCGGATGATTTTCTGGCCAAACCCCTGGATCTGGAACATTTTATTCTGGCGGTCACCCGCGTTCTTGAGCGAAAACATCTGTCAGAGACCGTCAGCCAAATGCGCGGATTTCTTTCGGCGGAAGGATTTCATGGCATTTACGGTCAGAGCAGGCCCATGAGGTTTTTATACGAACAGATCCGCCAAGTGGCCAAAGCCCGGGGACCGGTGCTGATACTGGGGGAAAGCGGAACTGGAAAAGAACTGGTGGCCAGGGCGGTTCACAAGGAAAGCGACCGCGCCGAAGGTCCTTTTGTCCCGGTCAACTGTGCCGGTATCCCTGAAAATCTGATGGAAACCGAATTGTTCGGTCATGCTCAAGGCGCATTCACCGGTGCGGGCAAAGGCCGTCAAGGGATTTTTCTGGAGGCCGCAGGCGGGTCCCTGCTGCTGGACGAAATTTCTGAAATGCCGCTGTTTCTCCAGGCCAAACTGTTGCGGGTCCTTCAGGACGGCAAGCTCCGGCGGGTGGGTGAAAATACGGAAGATCAGGTGGATGTCCGAATCCTGGCCGCCACCCACAGAGATATCGATCAAGAGGTTCAGAACGGTGCGTTCAGGGAAGATCTTTTTTTCCGCCTGGAAACATTTGCCCTTCGAGTGCCGCCGCTCAGGGACCGCGCGGAAGATATCGAACTGCTGACCGACCGGTTTTTGCGACAGTTTTCCCTGGGGCAGGGCAAGGCAGTGAAAGG
>JAABSL010000206.1:0-264 GCA_011390415.1 Desulfobacteraceae bacterium | reverse complement strand
TTCAGCCCGGGCGCTGGATTTGGTATCACAATATCCGTTTCCCGGCAATGTCAGGGAACTGCGCAATGCTGTGGAACGGGCGGTGACGTTTACCACCGGAGACCGTATCCGGGTGGCGCATCTGCCGGCGCGTATCAGAAATCAGATGTCGAAAAACAATTCACTGCCCGTATTGCAACCGGCGTTTGTATTTCCGGAGGATGGCAACGCACTGCCGCCGTTAGCGGAAATCGAACAGCAATATATCCGTCATGTCCTGACCCG
>JAABSL010000205.1 GCA_011390415.1 Desulfobacteraceae bacterium | reverse complement strand
TCTTTCACAAAAAGTACGGGAAGTATTAGACACGACAAGGGAGTAGAGTTGACTATCGAAACACAGAACTCCTGGGTTCTGTATTATTATCCGAAGCAAAAGGATTCAAGCTTGATTTTCCTGAAGGATACCAATGTTATTCAAAACATGGTATGGTCGATTTGTTCAGGGATGATGGTTGCAAGATACTTGATTTTTGGGAAAATTTATCTTACCACAGGGTAGGATTTGGGCAACTCAAAAGCAGTATTCTCAGCTAAAAAAAGTTGGAACATCAAAAATTGCATGTTTCGGACATTAAAAGGGGTCCTCAATGACGGTGAAACCCACTTATGAAGAACTGGAAAGACGGGTTCAGGAACTGGAAAAAATTGAATCAGAAATTGAAGTGATAAAAGCAGATAAACTGCGTCTGGAAATGATTTTATCCTCTCTTGATACGGGACTTTCACTGATAAATCCGGACTATACCATTTCCTGGGTGAACCATACCATCCGCTCTATTTTCCCGCACAGCGACCCGGTAGGCAAAACGTGTCATCGGTTTTTTGAATCCTCGGAACATATGTGTAATCCCTGTCCAACATTTGAAGCCTATAAAAGCGGCCGAATCCAGAAAATGGAAAAGTACAACCCATCAAAAGACAAATGGTACAGTATCATATCTCAACCAGTCAAAGATGAGGCTGGACAAATTGTCAGCGTATTGGAAGGTATTAACGAAATTACGGAAAGAAAGACTTATGAACAGCAGATTTTAAAAGAAAAGAACCTTTTACAACAAGTCATGGAAACGAGTCCTGTGGGAATAACCATGGTTGATGAAAAAGGGATTATTTCAATGGCAAATGCCAGAGCAGAAGAAATTCTGGGTCTGGAACGTTCGGATCTTTACAAAAGGCGGTATAACGATCAAGAATGGCAAATAGCAGATGTTCAGGGCAAGGCATATCCCGATAATCAGTTGCCGTTTGAGTTGGTTAAAAAAACCGGAAACCCGGTTTTCGGCATAAAACATTCTCTTGTTTGGCCCGATGGAAAAAAGGTGTTGCTTTCAATCAATGCCAACCCGCTTTTTGACAGTGACGGGGATTTTAATGGTATGATTTCAGCAATAGAAGATGTCACTGAACGCAGAAAAGCTGAAGAGACACTGCGGAAAAAAACCCAGCTGCTAGAGCAAATTTCAGACAATATGTTCGATATGGTTTCAATGTCCGACCTTGAAGGAACATACACTTTTGCAGGAAAATCACACGAAAGGATTTTGGGATATACCACAAAAGAGCTTATCGGTAAAAATGTAATGGATTTTGTACATCCTGATGATTTGCCGGAAATAGCTGGAGAGTTGCAGAACCTTCTGGAAACAGGCGGATTTAAAAAAGCACAATACCGCTATAAACACAAGGAAAATCATTATCTCTGGTTTGAAACGATTGGGGAATTATTGAAAGATGAGAACGAAATTCCCGTAGAAATTATTTTCAGCACAAGAGATATTACCGAACAAAAGTTGGCGGAAAAGACGTTACGTGAAAGTGAAAAGCGATACCGCTTTTTATTCGACAGTATTCGGGACGCCATCCTGGTTACGGATACGGAACGGAACATCATCAACTGCAACACCGCTTTCTGTAATCTTTTCGGATATACCCTGGACGAAATCAAGGGAAAAAAGACCTGCTATATATACAAAGATGATAATGAATACGAACAGATGGGACGGAAACTGAAAAAACATATGGGAGATCCCAATTTTCTGTTTACGGTTCATTATAAGAAAAGATCCGGCAACATCTTCCCTGGAGAAACAAATGTTTTTTACCTGCTGAATGATGAAGGAGAAATTACAGGATTCATTGGCCTGATCCGGGATATTACCGAACGAATACAGGCGGAAAATCAATTAAAAGAAACCAGGGCAATGTTCCAGGCCGCCATGGATCATAGCCAAGCAGGCATTGCAATCGCCCAAGCACCCGGCGGAAAGCTTTTGTATGTAAACGAGTCGGCGCTGAATATACGGGGGGCGGATAAAGAAAAAATAGTGACCGGCATCGGTATCGATCAGTATGTATCGAGTTGGCAGATACTGCATTTTGACGGCACACCTTACAAGAGTGAAGATGTGCCGCTGACAAGAGCCATATTGTTCGGAGAATTTTGCACTGAAGAGTTTCTTATAAAAAGACCTGATCAGGAAGACAGAATCGTTTGGGCGAATGCAGCCCCAATAAAAAACGACCGGGGAGAAATTATATACGGGATAGTTGTATTTCTTGACATAACAGAACGAAAAAAGGCCGAGCTGGAAAACGCTGTCAGCAGAATGCGTTTGGACATCAGTCATAGAATTGCCACTATGCCTGATGCAACAGAAAAAGACATCAGTGATTTTATTCTTGAGAAGATGCTTGAACTTTCAGGCAGTGATATCGGGTTTATAGGATACTTATCTCCTGATGAAAAAGAAATGACCATCCATAACTGGTCAAACAGTGCCATGGCCGAATGTGCCGTTCATGAGAAACCCATTACCTTTCCGATAGATCAAGCAGGCATCTGGGGAGAACCGGTCAGGAACCGGGAGCCCGTAATTATTAATGACTATAATGAATACCATCCGTCTAAAAACGGGTATCCGGAAGGACATGTCCAGATTTCTCGATTCATGGCAGTGCCTGTTTTCGATGGGGAACGAATCGTTGCTGTTTCTGCAGTGGGAAATAAACCGGCTGCTTATCAAGAACATGATCCACGACAGCTTATGATCCTGATGGAAAGCTGGTGGAAACAGATCCAAAAGCTCCGTTGGGAGAAGGACAAGGAAACTCTGCAGTCCAAAATGAGCCAAGCTCAGAAAATGGAATCAATCGGCTCCCTGGCCGGCGGCATTGCCCATGACTTCAACAATCTTCTGTTTCCCATTGTGGGTCTCTCTGAAATGATGCTGGATGATTTTCCTCCTGGCAGCATGGAACATCAGAATCTTCATGAAATCTTTCAGGCTGGTAAAAGAGGACGGGAACTGGTTCAGCAGATCTTGTCTTTCAGCCGGCAGTCGGAGCATG
>JAABSL010000204.1 GCA_011390415.1 Desulfobacteraceae bacterium | reverse complement strand
AATTATAAAACCTTTGCACAAAACGAATCCACCAGATCTCCGCGAGACACAATCCCGGCAATCTTTTCTTCATCATTAACAATGGGTATACGATTAATACAATGGTCTTTCATCATCCGGGACAATTCGGATATGGTCGTGCGTAAATCCGCCGTAATGGCCGGTGCCGTCATAATGTCTTTGGCGGATTTTCCTCGCATGGGAATTGCCAGACACCCTTTGTTTGCCAGACATTCGGCCACAACCCCCATAAATGACGCGCCATCTTTAGCCCCCATTTTTCGGAAGAAGTCTTTTTCCGAGATTACCCCGATGACCTTTTGATGGCTGTCAACCACCGGCAGCCCGGAGATGGAGTGCTCAGCCATATGGTTTGCGGTCTCGATGAGATCGGTTTCCGGCAGCACGGAGAGGACTGCCGTTGTCATGATATCCGTTGCCATCACGGAACGGCCCAGGCGTTCAAAGGCATGGCGGTAAGCAAATCCATATATTTCTTTAAAGTCGGCTGTCGTGATATCGATATAACCCGGGATTGATTTCATGGCGGCCAAAACATCATCATCTGAAAGTTCGATGGATGATCCTTCAAAAATTTGACACTGATTGTTGTTTGCCATGGGGTTTCTCCTTAAAAATTCATATTATTGCGGATAAGAAGTGTGGGGTGATGCTAATGAATACCACATTGTGCTATTGGCTCCTTGACTTAAGTCAATTTTCTTTGAACTTTTTTATGATATTCATTTTTCAAAATTCATTATACCATCAAAATCACTGGAACCATATATGAAAACAACAAGTCCGGAATGGGGTGTCCGCAACTGGATACAACTGGTTATTTTCACACTTACGGTGGGAATCGGCATTCAGTTTTATCTGTTTGTCATGCAGGCTGCAAGCGGCGGGGATATCACCATTGCCAGGCCCGGCAGTGTTGAAGGATTTCTTCCCATCGGCGCGCTGATCGGCTGGAAACGGTTTGCCCTGACCGGTGAATGGGACATCATCCATCCTGCGGCGATGGTCATTCTCGGATTTGCAGTGGTCATTTCACTGTTGTTTAAAAAAGCCTTTTGCAGCTGGTTTTGTCCGGTCGGAACGGTTTCGGAATGGATGTGGAAGCTCGGTCAAAAAATATTCGGCAAAAATTTTAAAATTCACCCCGGGGTTGATTACCCGTTGCGCGGCATAAAATACCTTCTGCTTGCTTTTTTTATTTATATTACCGGCTCCATGAGCGCTGATGCAATTTACGGTTTCATGCAAAGCCCGTATTACAAACTGGCGGATGTGAAAATGCTGCATTTTTTTACAAAAATGTCCTTGCTTACCGCCATAATTTTAGGGATTCTGGTGATAGGCTCCATCTTTATCCGCAATTTCTGGTGCCGCTATTTTTGCCCATATGGTGCGCTCATGGGAATTTTTGCCATATTGAGCCCGACCCGGATTTACCGGAATCCGGAAACCTGTATCGCCTGCGATCGATGTACCCAGGCATGCCCATCTTATTTACCCGTGAGCCGGAAAAACCGGATTGACAGTCCGGAATGCACCGGATGCCTGGATTGCACCAATGTCTGTCCGGTAGAACAGACATTACAATTTCAAAGTGGCCTAAGAACACAAAAGGCCTGGAAAACACCGGTTGTGGGCATTGCCATTGTTTTGATCTTTGTCGGAATGGTCTATGCGGCACAGATCACCGGTCACTGGCAGTCCCGCATTTCAGCACATGAATTTTCCATGCGGCTGAAAATGATTGATTCGCCGGAAGTCGCGCATCCATAAAATCAATAACGAAACGGATATTAATTTTTTTACATTAGCAAATTTCCAAAAGAGGATGATTCAAAGCCTCCCTTTTTTTTGATCTGAATGTTGCCTCTGATTAAACTTTTTACTTCCATGGTGTACAAAAAAGTTTCTTGATTTTTCTAATTCGCATGAATCGCCTACAGAAAGTGACTATCAACATTTTTAAAGCTAAATATTTATTAATCCGAAAATTTTAAATATATAGATAATTTGTCTTACGGCAAAATAAATGATAACAAATTTAGACACATCGTTGAATCATGTCAGATTTAAAACGTGATGCGAAAAGAAGACCGAATCTGCTAAACCATATAAGATATAAGAAATTACTTCGTTTAAGATAATTTTAAATAAAAGGAGACGGGAAAATGATTCGGAAAACTCTGTTTTTAGTTCTTTTACTGTTTTTAATCCCGCAAATGGCATGGTCTTTTGAAGTGTATCGGGATGGCGACAAATCCCTGCGCGTCGGCTTCTGGGGCCAGGCCTGGTATCAGTATGTGGGAGATACCGACCGGGACGGCGATGGCCGGTGGGATGATAGCGTAAATGATTTCATGGTCCGGCGCACCTATTTTAATGTCGGCGGCACGATCACGCAAAATTTAAGTTTTTTTGTGCATTACGCCGGTGACCGGATCGGACAGGAAGGGCTGGACAATTCGGGTATGGGACTGGGCACCGGCCTTGCCCTGCGCGACGGCTGGGTCAACTATAAGATTTTAAATGATGATTTTATGGTCCAGGTGGGGCGGATGTACGTACCTTTTACCCGCAACTACGGCACCACCTCCACCAAAGCACTGCTCACCACCGAATTGGACTGGGGCCAGGGCGGGCTTCGCAGCGGCATTTTCTATCCGAGCAAGGTGGGCCGGGATGACAGCGTCACCTTCTGGGGAAATGTGATGGACGACAAACTCCAGTACCGGCTGATGGTGGGCGAAGGCGCAGAAGACAAAGCGGTCAATCCGGATGATAACCTCCGCTTTGCAGGGCGCATGAGCTTTAACCTGTTTGACCCGGAAACCGCCTGGTTTAATGCGGGCACGTATCTGGGAAAAAAGAAAATTCTGGCTATCGGCGGCGGGTTTGATTTTCAGTCCGACCTGATCCGGGACGGCGTAAAGTATAATTATGAAGCCTATACCGTTGACGCGCACCTGGATCTGCCGTTGGAATCCTGCGCCGTCACCGCGGAAATTGCATGGATGACGATACGCAATATTGTCAACACGGTGACCTGGTCCGGCCTGATCGCCG
>JAABSL010000203.1 GCA_011390415.1 Desulfobacteraceae bacterium | reverse complement strand
ACACCGCGTTCTGAAAACTGGCCATGGAGATGAACGCCCGTTTTTCCGGTCTGCGGCCGAAAAGCCCAAACGCCATGCCAAGCCCGGCCAGGGCAATCAAAACCCCGGACAGGGGCAGCAGCCACCATTGGGCAAATCCGGACGGATCAAACTGGCTCACGGTCTTGACCACGATCAGACAGGGCAGAAAAACGTTCACGGTCACAGCGGACAGGGCCTGGATATGGGCCTGGGACACAATTTTTGTCCGCACCAGGACCCCGGCGGCGGCTGAGATGAGGAACAGCTGGAAAACAGCGGAAAAAACCGTGGTAAACGTGGGGATGAACATAAGCCGGTGGTGTCACTCCTTTCCGGAAAACAGGCCAAGAGATGTGAATGTTTCTATCATGGCATCGTAATGGGACCCTTTCCAGAAAATGTTCAGACATTGAGGGCATTGGAAAAAGTCGAAAAAATATTTTTTGGTTTTGGGTTCCAGCAGGTGAAGAATATCGGTTTTGGCCACCTTTACCAGGGGCTGGTTGCACCGGGTGCAGCGGGAAAAAAACGCGGTCCGGTCATGCAGCCCGAAAAAGTCGACCACCTCCTGAACCTGATCATAGGGAAGGTTGGACCGGATTCGTCTGGCAAACACAATTTTTTTGCGTTTCAGCAGGAGGGTGTCCCGGGTCAACACGATGCGGGATTCCGATTCGGACAGATCCGCAATCTGTTCATCGGTAAACGATGAGGAACAGGCCACGTCAAATCCCAGCAGAATGAGCAGGCGTCCCAGTTTGAGCACATTCACGTCGGCGATGAACCGGATCCGGCCCAGTGGTTCCGGCCGCAGCAAAGACGGGGAGCGCACATCAAACGGCGGATCGATCCCATGAACGGTCATGTTCCCGGGCGTGTGCGGAATAAAGGAAAAATCGATGTTCTGTCCGTTGAACCGGATCCCGCCCACCTCGGTATGGGGAACCCCCATCGATTCGATGATATCCTTGACCGACGCGCTGCGGATCAACGCATAGTCCAGTTCATTTCCTTTATGGCGGTCCGCCAGGAAAAAATCCAGCGCCGGATCAAATGTCACCGAAATATTCACGAAGTACTTGTACTATGCCGGCACAAAATTGCAAATGGTTTTTTACCTGAATTTATGAACCCTTGATGGTTCAGATTTCCTGAATTTTGAAGCGGTCCTTGTCTTTTTGGATTGGCTTGTATAATGTATTTATGATCCAAAAACCCATAACATATTTTGAATCAGGCAAGTGATTGAAAATGAAAACCGTTTCAGCTGAAAAATACCATGTTTTGTTTGAACAATCGCAAGATGCCAATTTGATAATTGAAAATACGGAGATCACAGCCTGTAATCAGGCAGCCATTGAAATGTTCGGCTATAAAAGTAAAACCGCACTTATTAAAGTTCATCCATCGAATTTATCCCCGGCCCATCAGCCGGATGGTCAGGATTCCTTTGCAAAAGCAGAAAAAATGATGGGGCTTGCCCTGAAAAACGGCAGTACCAGATTTGAGTGGTATCACAAAAAGGCAAATGGGGAAATTTTTCCTGCAGAGGTTCTTTTAACGGCAATTTCTCACAAGGAAGGTAATCGGTCGATTCATGTTGTTCTACATGATATAACCGCCCGTAAGCAGCTCGAAAAAGCCAGGCAGAAAGAGAAAGAGATGCTTTCAATTATTCTTGAAAGTACGCCTCACGGTATCACATTGATCGATAATCAGGACAATTATCTTTATGTAAACCCTTATTTCACGGAAATCACGGGATATACGATCAAAGATATACCCACCAAAGAGGAATGGTTTAAAAAAGCGTATCCTGATAAGAATTATCGACAAAAGGTACTTAACGCATGGAGTAATGACAGGGGGCATAAAGGCCTGGAAAAAAATCGTGAGTTTAAAATCAGGAGTAAAGACGGCCAGTCAAAATATATTGAGTTCAGAACTGCTTTTTTAAAGGATCAGAAAATTTCCGTTCTTACGGATATTACAAAAAATAAAAAAATGTGGGAAGAACTCAAAGAGAGTAAAAAAAGATTAAAAAGTATCCTTTCTGTGACTCCCAATCCAATCGTGATTTACGGCCGTCAGGGCAAGCCTGACTATGTGAACCCGGCCTTTGTGAACATGTTTGGCTGGACCCTGGATGAACTTAAAGGAAAACGCATCCCGTTTGTGCCGGAAGACCAGCAGAAAATCACTTCTGAAAGATTAAAAGAGTTACTGGATTCAGGGGGGAAAGTACAATTCGAAACAAAAAGGCTTACAAAACACGGCAGATGTATAGATGTTATTGTAAGCACATCCTGTATAAAAGATTTAAAAGGGAAAATATCAAACCTTGTCGTAATTTTAACAGACATCACAGATCAGAAAATTGTCAAACAACAACTAAAAACATTGAATCGGAAACTGGAACATGAGGCGACACACGATTCTTTAACCGGGGCCCCGAACCGGCGCGCAATCATGGAGAAGCTGGATAGTGAACTGAGCCGCGCCAAAAGAATGGGTTCCGGGTTAAGCATTGGGCTGTGTGATATTGATCATTTCAAGTATGTCAATGACAAGTACGGTCATCAGGTGGGTGATGATGTTCTGTGCTGTTTTGTGAAAACTGTAAAAAGCATTCTCAGACCCTATGATCATGTGGGAAGATACGGAGGGGAAGAATTTTTACTGATTGTGCCCGAATCTGCTGAATCGGTTAAAGAAGTTGTTTTTGAACGTATAAGAAGTAAAATAGCCAATGGCAAAATGCTCACAAGATCCGGGGATGTAAATATCACGATTAGTATCGGCATTGCAGATGCAGATTTAAACAAAAATGATACTGTCGATTCACTGATCGCAGCTGCTGATCTGGCTTTGTACAAGGCTAAAAACAGTGGGCGTAATCAGCTGGCTTTTTCACCTTAGATGACAGCGATTGTTGACGAAGGGCATCAAGCTGTCGATGGTCATTTGAAATTGAGCCACTAGTGGAATGAACATTAGGGATAAACAAAAGATCTCTAATGTGCCCCTCCCGCATTGATCAGAAAAATCGCCACGCAGGCCATGGCCAG
>JAABSL010000202.1 GCA_011390415.1 Desulfobacteraceae bacterium | reverse complement strand
CACCCAAAGAATAACACCGATGACCACCACAATGTTCAGGATCTGCTTGATTTTTCTGTCCATGGGGATGAAATTGTTCACCAGCCACAGCAGTACTCCGATAACGACTAAAATAATGACAAACTGCACAATATCCATGATTTACTCCTCTTTGAGATGTTTTTTTCCCATGATCAGAAGCCCGAAACCGACCACCAAAGCAATGGCACCAATGATGGGCGGTAACGGGATTGTTCGCTTATTTTACAACCAAACTGTTCTTTACCGATGTAACCCCTTTCACACTTCGGGTGACTTTTACAGCCCTGGCAGCGGCTTCGGCAGAATCCACAAAGCCGCTCAGCTGCACTTCTCCCTTGAACGTCTCCACATTGATCTGAAACATTTTCAGCATCGGGTCCTCCAGTATTGCCGCCTTCACCTTGGCGGTTATGACAGAGTTATCCACATATTCACCCGTGCTTTCCCGTGTTTTTGTTCCTGCACACCCTGCAACGAGGGCCGTCAGAAACAATACGATAACCAATTGTCTGAAAAAATTGATCTTGTTCATAATGATTCCTTTATATTACAAATTCATCGGATAGAGTTCAACACGCCGGTTCAAGGAACGGCCCTTGGCTGTAGTGTTGGGAGTCGCCGGATTGGAGAGGCCGAATCCCTCAAGGACCAGACGGTCTCCATGAATGCCCCTGTCCGTCAGATAGGTCTTCACGGCCTGGGTCCGCCTGATGGACAGCGCGTCATTGTATGCTTTGGTGCCGGTACTGTCCGTATGGCCCTGCACTTTAACAGTAATCCGGGGGTGTGTTTTCAAGACGTCTGCAATCTCATTAAGATAATCAAAAGCCGCTGGTTTAATAACGGATTTGTCAAAATCAAAATAGGTCTCATCCACCACCCAGATACCTTTGGCATTTGTCCCTTTCAATACAACAGGGGCCGGGGCGACCGGAGGTGTGACTGCCTTGGCTGCCGGAGCCGGATCATCGGGTTTTTTGGTGAGAAAAATGTCTTCGACAAATCTGGCCATACCATCGTCCGTCAATAGATTGTCTGCATGGGAAACAAAGCCGCACCCGCTGATTCGGGCGATTTCATCCATGAGGACGGCCCCTTTTTCATTATCACCGACAAAGATGGGGTAATAGCAAAGTCCTGGACCCAGTTGATCCTTCAAAGCCTGGGCTGCTTTGAGGGTAATGGGGGATTCTAAACTGAAGTCCGGTTGACCATCACTGATAATAATAACAGCGGTATTACCGGAAACAGGTTTCAGTTCCTCCTGCCCGGAGGCGGTAAGAGCTGTATGCATGGAACTTGTACCACCTGCTTCTGATATCTTTTTTAATTTTTCGCCCAGGACATTTTGGGAATATTGCCCCATGCCGTAAAAAAGAACCGTGTTTTTGTCGGAAACTGCAGAATTGTGCCCAAAGGACCGGAGAGCAGCGTTCTGACCCAGTTCCGGCAGGGTCTGATTCATGCGGCTGATAATTTGGGTGGCCATATCAAATTTTTTATTTCCCATGTATGGGTTGTCCATGGAACTGGATGCATCCAGGACAAGAACAAAATTATCAATGGATGACACATGGTCGTCTTCGCTGAATGGGGCCAGGGCAAATGCGGGGATGGTCTGAACCTCCTTTTGCGCAAAACAACCTGTCAGCAGAAAAGCCATAGCAAGGACTGTAATGAGTTTGGTACTGAAAGATTTCATGAAAAGTCTCCTTTAAAAATTTACGTTTTATGGGTTCACGGAGGCTGGATCTCCGTGTGATGGATTCGTTCACAAGCTGATATAATTCAATTAACGTGCCGGGTTTCCAAAATCTGATTTATTGTTGTCATCCTGTTGACCGGCACGGGTCTCAGGCCATTAAAAATGAGACATAAACGGCATTGAAAAACCAAGAAATTAGGTCATATTCTGCCCTTGGTCACATATGACCTAATTTTGATTGTCATGCTGTTTGTTTAAAACATGCAACGTGATAGTTGTGATCCCTTTTAAAATGGTCATATATGAACATGGATATGAACATGGGCCGGATATGACCCTTTTTGTTTGATTTTCAATGGGATCTTAGAGCATTTTTTTTTGCTGATTTCCCATAAAAACAAGGCGGATGGATGACCTTATGCGGGGTATGGAAATCCTGGCACACAAAGTGAATGGCATAGTGAATTTTAAAAGTTATTGTCAAGTGAATTTATAAAAGTTATTGTCAGGTGTTGAGATGGACATCGGATGGCTTTCCTTTTTTGTTGCGGAGTATAATCATGGCCGGCATTGAGATCATTACCGTGGAAGGGAAATCTGAATTAAAGGACTTTATTGAACTGCCCTGGAAGATCTATGTGGCATACCCCAAATGGGTTCCTCCTCTTAAAAAAGAGGTCCGTCGGATGCTGGATCCCGTCAAACACCCTTTCTGGGAATTTTCCCAGCGCATTCTTTTTCTGGCACGACGGGGCAAAGAGACGGTGGGCAGAATTGCCGGTATCATAGATGGCCGTTATAACCGGTTCCATGGTGAGAAAATGGGCATCTGGGGGTTCTTTGAATGTGCTGATGATCCGCAGGCAGCAGCAGCCCTGTTCTCTTCCGTGGAAGGGTGGGCCCATGACAAGGGGATGACCTTCATGAGAGGTCCGCTCAACCCATCCACCAATCACGAAGCAGGATTGCTCATTCAAGGATTTGATTATCCGCCTTCCCTGATGATGACCTATAACCCGCCGTATTATTCAAGACTGGTCGAATCGTGCGGCTACTTCAAAGAAAAAGACCTGCTGTCTTTCCTTATAGACAGCGACTACAAACTTCCCGGCTGGATGGATCGTCTGGCCGGCAAAATCGCCAAAAAAAAGGGAGTCCGCATCACCAATTTTCTTCCAACGGAGACAGACGCTGAGATTGCCCTGATCCGGCAGATCTATAACGATGCATGGTCCGGCAACTGGGGATTCGTTCCCTTGAGCGAAAAGGAGATGCAGGATATTGGAAAGAACATCATGGATTTTGCAGATATGGACATGGCTTTTTTCATCTATTATGAGGATGAACCCGCAGCCTTCTGCCTGATCTTTCCCGATATCAACCCGTTGCTT
>JAABSL010000201.1 GCA_011390415.1 Desulfobacteraceae bacterium | reverse complement strand
CAAACCGCCAGGTAAAGGCAGACGTTGATGCAGCACTGGATTCACCGTCGTCAAAAGCAGCGTCCCAGTCTTCGTCAAACCCGAAGTCATCTTCGGAATCACTTGCAGACGCTTCATCGCCACTTTCAAATTCGTCAAAATCTTCATCAAATTCGTCTTCAAAGTCGGCAAAAGAATCTGACTCAACAGCAGCCTCGTCTGCAAATGCAGATGGCGGCGCCACAGATAATCCGGCACCCAGAATAACACACCAGACAGTTATCAATATCAACAACTGCAGAATCCGAAAATTTTTTGTATATAATAACTGTCGCAGGCGATTGGGCAAAATCCGGTTCCGTTATTTTAAAATTGGCGGTTTTCTATCGACTATTATTTAAAAAACGCCTTACCGCAGTGCTTCTTTGCGGAAAGTCGAATCATCAATCGGGGTGTTGTATTTTAATCCTTTAAGAACCAGTTCGGTATTGCCGTTACCGTCGGCCAGTTCCATTTTCATTTTAAACGGGGTCAGTATACCATCAACTTCTTTAATTTCATAGTTTTCTAAAAATTTATGAAACTCACCGCCTTTGTGCATGTCCACCCGCACCACAAAATAATCGGATTTCCGCACATAGAAGATGACTTTGTCGTAGACTTTTTCACCGACCTTCTTGATCCCCTCCACTTTATAGCAGTCTGCGCCAACCGCATTTTCCTCACCGAGGAGTTTATAGTCATAGTCATCAATATCAATGGAGGTCAGGTCTTCATAGTAGAAATGCGAATTGACAAACGGCTTGTCCCGGCCCGAAGATACGATGCGTTTGACTTTACCGGAAGACAGGGCCAGCCACTGATCATCATCACGTCCTTTATGAGAATGGGTCAGCAGCTGAATCTGGGTGGGCTTAATAAACTGAATGAGGGCTTTATCCTCATCATTTTCAAACTGCTTCATCTGGAGAATGAATTCTTTTTCCTGGACCCGGCCGCCTTTGTGAATCAGCATCAAAACCTTGCTTTTTGCGGTATCCGGCTGTGCCAGGGCGTCGCTTTTTTCCATTATTTCACGGCCGGTTAACGCATGCGCCGGCTGACAGAGAAACAGGATCAATAAACATAAAAAAATCTTAACTCGCATCACAACTCTCCTTTTTCAAAACATGAAAAATTTGCCTGAATCTTGTTCTTATCTTAAAAAAAATTTTTTAATTTTTCTTTGCAAGCAGCGGAATCATCTGTGCAATGGATCTTTTTGCCGGCACGGCATCTGCTTTAACCAGCCTGATCTTAGTGAATTTTATCGCAGAAGGCAAGACAAGAAGCGCCCCGACTGTCGTGGCCACCATGGTAACGGCCATGAGCAAACCGAACAGCATCAACGGCTTGAAAGTGGATAACTCAAGAACGGAAAACCCGAAAATTAAGGCAAGGGAGGTAAAAATGATCGCTTTTCCGGCCACCTGCAATGTCTTTTCAATGGCAGTATCCACATCAGCCCCCTGCTTTCGGTAGTACCGGAAGGTGTTTAAAAAATGGATGGTGTCATCCACCCCGATCCCGATGGCAATGGCCGCAATAATGGACGTGGCAATATCCAGGTGAATGCCGAACCAGCCCATAATGCCAAAATTAAAGATAACAGCGACACTCATAGGGATCAATGACAATAATGCTGCGCGAAAATCCTTCAGCAGAATGAAAACCACCACAAAGATGACCAGCAAGGTCAGCAGCAGGCTCTGCACCTGGCCGTTGACAATATAATCCACGCTTTTGATCAGCATCAGCGGGTATCCGGTTATCTTGAAATCATATTCCGCCGGAAGGGTGGCGGTCAGGTATTCGGATATGCGCTCCTGAATGTGCTTTAAGCCGGCGGTGCCCAGCAGTCCGTCGCCGTTCTGCCCCAGGCGGGTCATGATATTGCAGGTCCTGAATTCCGGGTCAATATAGGATTCAAACCGATCCACCCGGCCGTCGGAATCGGCATCCGTATCCGAATAAATTTCAAAATAATCCATGATAACGGCATCTGACTGCGGCACCTTGAAAAAAGCCGGGTCGTCGTTATTCATGGCCATATGCATGGTTTTGATAAAATCCGGAAATGCGTCGGTTCGTCCCACACACAGATCATTGTTGGAGTCACATTCCACCCATTTTCTGAAATCAGAAACGGTCTGCAGGTAATGCGCGTTTTTAACCCCGTCATATTCATTGGAATCAATCAGCACATTAAATCCCCACCGGCCGCCGAATTTTTCCTCAATGATTTTGGCACTGGTGCGAATGAAATTATTTTCCTTAAAATAGTAGAGCAGTTCGGTTTCCACCTTCAGACGGAACAGCCCGGCAATGGAAATGACAATCAACACCATGACAACGGCCAGCACTTTTTTATAATGATAAATCGCACCAACAGTCAGCCACCGGATCATCCGGTCAATTATCGGCGAATCGACACCTGTTTTTCTCAGCACCCGGCCGTTGGCCTTATTGTGCGGCATCAACTGAAGGCCGGCAGGAATAATGGAAGAAGATATCAGCACGGCAAACAGGATTCCCAGAGCGGAAAAGATACCCCACTCCCGGATGGCGGAGAGCTCATGGGTGGCCAGGGTCAAGAAAGCCACAAATGTGGTCAGGCCGGTGAGCAGCACGGTTACCGAAATATGACTCATGGCATGCAAAAGCCCTTGGGTCTTGCCCTCTTCGCTGATCAGGTTATAGTCCGCATAATACTGGTTGAGTATGTGAATGGCATAGGAACTGCCCACGGCAATCATCAAAATCGGAATGGAAATGCCCACAGTGGTAATTTTGGCACCCAGGTGCCCCATGAGTCCGAGAATCCACAGGGTGGCCATGGACAAGGTGACAAATGGCAGCATCACCCCTCTTAACGATTTAAAATTAATAAAGAAAATAATGACCGCCACCAGCATGACCAGGGGCACCAGCCGCATCAAATCCTTTTGCATATAATCGTTGATCCAGATCAGCACCACAGGCTCGCCCTGGGGAATAATCTTCAAATCATCATTAAAACTGACGATATCCAGGATTTCCCGGGCAATCGGGTCGGAGTTGGAAATATCATGAAACCGGACAATGACACCCAGATCCGTTATTTTACCGG
>JAABSL010000200.1 GCA_011390415.1 Desulfobacteraceae bacterium | reverse complement strand
CTTCGTATGTTTTAAATGCACCGTCCGGGAAATTTTCTTTCCATAAATGAAAATACTTTAACGGAACCCACCGGTCTTTGGTTCCCCACATGACCATTAACGGTGTCCGGATGTCATTCATTCCTCTGGGCAGTTCTTCGGACCGGCATAATTGTCTCATGACCGTAAAAAAATCAACATAGGCATTTCTGTTGCCATCGGACATGGACAATTCGAAATACCGGTCTTTGATCTGGTCCGTCAGTCTTGATTGATCGCCAAATACCTCCCGGGCGGCCATTTCAAAGAAAAATCGGGGCATGAAACGCCTGGCAAACGGCCGAATAAATGGATTGCTGGCAAAGCTGACCATCCAGGGCAGCTTCTGATTGTAGCCGACCGCATCAATTAAAATCAGCTTTTTTACCCGGTCCGGATATTTCAGGGCGTATTTCCAGGCAATGAATCCGCCGATGGAATTGCCTGCCAGGAAAAACTGGTCAATGTCCAGTTTCCCGGCCAGCTCTTCCATTATCTCGACACCCATTTCAGGATTGTATTTCCCCTTGGTCAGGGGGCTTGAAAATCCGAACCCGGGGATGTCAATCCGGATGATCCGGTAATAGGGTTTTAATTCATCGACCCAGGCGTCCCAGGTGTGCAATGACGCACATACCCCGTGCAGCAGAAACAATACCGGCCCAGTCCCCTCGTCCCGGTAATGAAGGCGGCACCGGTGGCTGGCCCCTTCGATTTCAATAAATTTCGATTCTTTGTTGATGTATTTGAGTCTTAAATTATCCAAAGATCAATCCTTTCCTGCGGCCTGCCAGCCGGTGAACCCCCTCTTGAATGCTGGTTTCCACGGCTTTGTATATTTTGTCGATGTAGGCGGTGTCGTTTTCGCGGTCCGGGTCCGTGTCAATGGCAATGGGCTCGAGTATTTCCGTCCGTATTTTGGCCGGATACGGAATGTGCATGGGAAGCGCCTCCAGGGTGATGCCGAAGGGAAATCCCAGAACCAGGGGGGCGATATCCGTTCTCAGGAGTTTTTTCAGACGCAGTATTTTGGCCAGTTTCCGGCATTCGGAAAGCACAAATACCGTGTCGTGCCCGCCGACTGTGGCTACCGGAACAATCGGCACACCGGACCGGATGGCCTGGCGGATAAATCCTTTCCGGCCTCCCAGTACCACATCGTAGCGTTTGGACCAGGAACGCATGGCATCGACTTCGCCGCCCGGCCAGATAACCACATCGTGACCGGCGGCAAAGGCGGCGGTCACGGATTCGCGTTTTGCCGGAATCACGCCGACATTCCGAAAATAATTTCCCAGTCCCGGCATGGCCATCAATGCGTCATGGGCGGTTCCGTGAAGAATTCGCCGGCCTTCATACCGCCGCCACCACTGGGCGCAGAGCGTCCAGGCATCCATGGTCAGCCAGGTGCCCGAATGAATCCCGATCAGCATGGAAGCGCGGTCCGGCAGATGCTCCCACCCGGTCATTTCAACCCGGAAATAATGATCCAGGAGAAAATCCCATACAGCGCTGTGTTTTTCCATCATATCGGCATTCTGACCGGCAACAGACCAGGTTTGGGTACGGCGATTCAGCAGACCGTTAATCCAGCCGCGGGGGGCCGGTTTTGCCGGTTCTGCTTCTGTATCCATATAATCCGCATTACGTCGTGAGAATTGTTCCGGTTTTTCGACCGGTATGCTCATCAGTTCATCGTTGAATAAATATCGTCCGGTTTCCGGAATTTCTAATGTGGTGCTGTACATAGGGGGCTCCTTTTATAAACCGTAAGCTTCGTCAGAGGGAAATGTCACGCTCGGGAAAAAAGGCGTTTTGCCATGGCCGCTTAAACGACTGCGCGGTTTTTTCAGGCTGAGGACACGGGTCCTTTGTTTGGATAATTCCTTGACTTCATCGGTCATCAGATTCATCTCCGCGCGGATTTTTTCAATTTCAATGTGCAGCAGCAGGCGGGCTTCTCTTTTTGTCAGATTGTTTAGGTCGTCTGATGTGACAGACGGCTGGTAACGCCTGCAAAGAACGGTATATTGGCTGATTTTTTTAAACGGCGGAAGCGTAATATTAAACCCTCTTAAACCGGTGGTCAGGGGAACAGTCCAGCCAAAGGGCAGGTTTATTTTTATATTCCAGCTTTCCGCTCCCTGATGGGCCATCAGGCAGATGCTGGCATCGGCTTTAATGGCTGCCGCAATCATTCCCTTGGATCGAAACGGGGCCACATATTCGTCAAAAGACAAAAGACAGTTTGCCCCCTCGGGTGCTGTGCCGGTCAGACCGATTTCATGGTTTTTCAGCAGGTCAACAATATCGTCGACGGTGTTTGCATCCGTTGGCGTGCCCAGGACTTTTTGATAGTATTTTTTAAGGCCCGGGATTAAAAACAAGGCTTTGTGCGGATACATGCCGCCGATAATGTTTTCGTTTCCGCTGTCGATAAAGAATTTTCCAACCAGCGCTGCCAGGGGAAGCCAGGCAAACCCGGGGCCGTGAGACGCAATGGCCACCACCGGCTGGCCGTTATCCGGGAGCAGGGCTTCACCGTTGATTATTTCGGCGTTATCCACCAGATTTTTTAAAACAAAATCAGAAAAGGGTTTCCATTTTCCCATTTGCGCCCCTTTTCCCTGTCCGCTGACGAACAAGTGATCCCTGCCGGTAAAGTCGTTGCTGGTGTTGCCGGCATTGGTTGTTTCCGGGCCGGCGACTTTGAGTTGTCTGTTTTGTTTCATTTTCCTGCTCCTTATTTTTAACAAGCGTTTATTGTATCGTTTTGTCATTTGTTAAAATATATGTAAGTACACTTGTACGCAAATATATGCGCAAAATTGTTACGTGTCAAACTTTTTTTTAAAAATAATAAAATATGCTGATTAAAACGGATTTTGGGAGGACACCAATATATATTAAAAAGAATATGTTCAAGAATAACCCTGGAAGGGTGGGGGGTTATAGCCCGGGGTTTAAACCCCGGGACTTTTGATACCAAGGCATGCGCCCCGAAGGGGCGCGGTAATCAAATGATTACAGTGCCCCTTCGGGGCACATGATTGTGGTGTTTTCTTTCCTGGGGTTAAAACCCCAGGCTATGTGACTTTACTGCTTCGCAGTGTA
>JAABSL010000199.1 GCA_011390415.1 Desulfobacteraceae bacterium | reverse complement strand
AAAATTAAAAACCTTGAGCCGGTGAAAGGTTACAATGGTTTAAATGTTATCCGGGAATCATGTCACTGAAATATATCACTGATATCGGTTAAATTGCAATAATCTTGGCAACAGGTATCCATTTCATTGCCCTGAGTATATTTTAGATTGGGTTGAGACAGGCATTACTTTTGTCAGGTTCGCCTGATTTAATCGAAGTCCAATATCCCGGGATTCCGATAAAATTATCAAACTCAATAAGATCGGCTGCAAAACGACGGCTTAACCCGACCTACTGTCACACATATTCTTAAATTCCATAACGTATTCAAACATTTTTAACGGGCGGGGATAAACCCCGCACCCTACAAAACCGGCGCCATATCCCTCGGCAAAAATACAATACCGGTGCCACATCTATCCGACAAAAAACCGGCGGTACAACCCCAAAGTCAATGTAGGGGAGGGGTTTACCCCCTCCCGGAAAGATCTATCGCCGTTATTTCTTTTTCGGTTTTTTTTGAGTCGGTTTTGGCTTTCCCGGCTTTCCTGTCTTTTGCGGCTTTGGGCGGCTTTCAGTTGATTTGGTGATGTTTTTTTTCTGCTTTTTGGCGGCTTTTTCTTTGAGTTTGCGTTTGGCGGCAATGATATCCGGATCATGATCCGAAGCCGGCAGAAATCCGGCCAGGCGGGTGACCGGTATTTTATGATTCAGCAGGCGTTCAATTTCGACCAGCAGCGCCTGCTCCTGGTCGCATACCAGGGAGATGGCCACGCCGGTTTCTCCGGCCCGGCCCGTGCGGCCGATGCGATGGACATAATTTTCGACAATATCGGGCAGATCATAGTTCACCACCCGCGGCAATCCCCCGATGTCCAGTCCCCGGGCCGCCACATCCGTGGCCACCAGGACTTGCACTGATCCGTGTCTAAAATCCGCCAGTGTTCGGGTTCGCAGGGACTGGCTCTTGCTGCTGTGGATGGCGGCGGCGGAGATACCGTCTGCATTCAATTGATCCGTCAGCTTGTCCGCGCCGTACCGGGTTCGGGTAAATACCATCACCTGGTGCCATTTCTCTTTTTTAATCAGGGTCGATAACAATTCGCGTTTTCGATGCCGCTCCACCCGATATAGAATCTGATTTACACCGTCTGCGGCGCGGTTCGGCGGTGCGGCTTCAATCTGTTTCGGATCATTGAGCAGTTCTTCGGCCAGCTGTTTAATGCCGACCGGATAGGTGGCGGAAAACAAAAGGGTTTGTCTTTTGTCGGGCAGAAATGCTGCCACCGCCAGGATATCATCAATAAATCCCATGTCCAGCATCCGGTCCGCTTCGTCCAGCACCAGAAATTTCACCCGGGAAAGATCCAGGGTTCCCCGGGACGCGTGATCCAGCAGCCGGCCGGGAGTTGCCACCACGATATCCACTCCGCGATTTAATCGCATGATTTGCGCGTTGATGTTGATGCCGCCGTAAATAACGGTAGCGCGCAGAGATACCCGCCGGCTGTAATCCTGCATGACGGATCCCACCTGGGCGGCCAGTTCCCGGGTAGGAACCAGAACCAGGGCCCGCGGCTGCCGCTTTTTTTTCCGGGCCGGCTCGTTACTCAGCATCTGAACCAGGGGCAGGGCAAACGCAGCTGTTTTTCCGGTGCCGGTCTGGGCGCCGGCCAGGATATCATGGCCTTCCAGAATAACCGGAATCGTTCGGGTTTGCACGGGGGTGGGCGTTGTGTATCCCTGGGACGTCACTGCCTGCAGCAGTTCGGCCCGAAGACCCAGTTCTTTAAATGACATGGTGGTCACTCCGTATGATTAATGATTTGTTTTAGTATTGAAATGGCTCACCGGCCGTTGACGGTCAATCCCGGCGTGTAAAATATGCCGCCTGGGTGGTGTGCCCGTAGTCCGGATAAAAATCTCCAATTCCGTCAAAATGAACCTGATAAGCATTGCGGTTGGCCACGCCATGGCACCAGCGCTGAAATTTTTC
Source organism: Desulfobacteraceae bacterium (assembly GCA_011390415.1). Classification (GTDB taxonomy): domain Bacteria; phylum Desulfobacterota; class Desulfobacteria; order Desulfobacterales; family Desulfosalsimonadaceae; genus SURF-3. The sequence continues at coordinate 23,383 of JAABSL010000199.1, read as the reverse complement.
CCGATTCCATTCAAACTTATGGTCCGGTTCGCGAAATTCTCCCGGTTCAAGGCCATAGACAGGGTTATATTCCTTATTCGGCGTTGTCATATACAGCATGGCCGGACGATAATGTTGAAATACCGTATGTTCCACCGTTGACAGTGCGCTCGGCGAGATATGCTCGATGGTCTCGACCATGGCCGCGGCCTCAAAACCCTTCAGCGCAGAATTCTTCTGCTCGTAGGACTCGTTTAACAGCTGCAGGCGGGGATTTCTGCCTCTGAGATGTTCTGAAAATTTTTCTCTGACATGGGCCAGCAGAAAACCGGATTTTTCAAGACCGATAATTTCGATGAATTGGGGATCTTCGAGCAGGCGATTCAGCAAAGCGCCCGAACCGCATCCCAGATCGAGCACGCGGCACGCACCCGTTGATTTCAGAACCGAATAGACTTTGTTCAGCCGTTCTTCGTGAAGGGTCGTCATCGGGTGGCCCGTGATGGGATTGGATTTTGTCATGATCGGTTCAATTGGTTAAATACGTAAATTTTAAAAATCCGCATAAAGGAAAAAGGTCAGTTCCCCGGTTTTGATTTTTTCATGCCGGGTTTGGCCGGGTGCGCGGTCCAGTGTTATTTCCGATGCATCCCAGGCGGTTTCAAACCCCAGGCGCACCGGTTTTGAGCTAAAGAAGACACATCCGATGCCGCCGTAAAAACCCGGAGATGAACCGGCATAAAAATCACCGGATGCAATGTGAAAGGCAACACCGCCCTTTGCATAAACGGATATCGGGGAATCTGCAAAAAAAGTATATCCGATCGTCGCATTAAATGGAATCTGCACATGACGGACGTCCCCGACCATCAGAATAAGCGGGCCGGCTCCGACGCCTGCGCGCATGCCGTTTTCAAATTGATAATACGGCTGAAAGCGTATCCCGAAGGATGCATTATAAACGTCTTTGCCGGGTCTGGTTTCTCGTAACAGGTGTTTGTAGGCGTCCCTGATTTCTTTCACATTGTTTAAAAAACTGTACCCGAGGGCAAACCGCCAGGCATTGCCGTCAGTCCAGGCAGCGGCCGGCTGGATCAGCGTAAAAAATAAAATAAAAACCAGAGAAATCTTTTTCAATGAAAAATCCGTTCGACTATGCGGTGTGCGTCCATAAACAGATTAACATTATTTAATAATAGAAGCTGCGCACGGGATTCGCATATTTGATCCGGTCGATGATGGCACGGTCCGGGGTAAAGGGGATTTTCGGCGGGAGCGGCTCGGCCAGGGATTCGATGCCCAAGAGATCAAGGGGTTTGATTTTTTCATTAAACGCCGTCACCATCAGTCTTTCCAGGTTGATCACATCTTCGATATTATATGCCAGCAGGGTTTCAAGGGCTTTGCTGTTTCTGGTTTTACAATACTCATGCCATAATAAAACCGCAAAATAGCCGTCCACCCCGTCCAATTCCCCCCGGGATATGCCCAGCTGCTTTTCGCAGCTTTTCAGGCCCCCCGAATATCCGAGGCTTTTTAAAACATACCGTAAGTCAATATGGGCCTGATCCAGTTTGATGTTAAAAAATTTTTCTATAATCGGGACATCAAAGGTCTTGCCGTTAAACGTCACAATCAGCTGGTAATTTAAAATATCATCCTGGAATCGCGCAAGGTTCTGTCCGTTGACGTAATATTTAATATGTTTTCCGTCATACAGGGCGATGGTGGTGATATCCGGGTCTTCCAAACCGGTGGTTTCAATATCGATATAGGCAATGCGGCTGCGAAAATCGGCAAACATGCGCCAGGCGTCGGCTGATTTTAATCTGCCTGAAAAAAATCCGGCATTGCCGGCGGCCAGATGGCGGAAAGAATCATCCAGTTCATCTTTTAAGCAAAGGGGCACCTTTATGGCATGGCCATTGTCTCCGGTGAGCGCAGATAACAGATCCTTCCAGGATAGAATGCGATTTTTCCAAAACGATGTTTCTCTTTTAGGACCGATTTTGTTTAAGTGGCAGAATGTATTCTGAAGCATGGATTCACAATATTTAATATTAATTATTTAACGTCTATTATCTTAACATCAAAGAAAAGCGTTTCTCCGGCCAGGGGATGGTTTAAGTCGATGATTGTTTTTTGATCGTCGATTGTTGTGATGCGGCCGCGGATGATCTGTCCTTCCGGAGACTGGGTCTGAAGCATGGCCCCGACTATTCTGGAATTTTCCGGCACCTGTTCGGTTCTCAGTTCGATGACGGCTTCTTCGAGCATCGGCCCGTAAGCGTCTTCGGGCATGACGGTGATTTTTCTGCTGTCGCCGGCTTTCATGCCCATCATCTGGTCTTCGAGCCCGGGAATAATCTGGCTGGAGCCATGGGTGAATGTCAGCGGTTCGGCACCGGCATTTGAGTCAATCACTTCCTTGTTTTCAAGGGTCAGGGTATATTCGAAAGTAACGGTTTTTCCTTTTTCTATAATCATTTAATCTCCGGTCCTGTCTTCTGTTTTGTCTCCTGTCTGGGGGAGATGGAATCAATCGTTTTAAAAGAATGTTAGGGAAGCGAAAAAAGCGAATATACCCGCCTTGCTTGTCTTTTGACCCGTATTCTTTGTTGCATCAAAGGTCATATATCCTGATATGCTCCCTTTGATGCGCCTTGAATACGAATCAAAATCCGGCGCAATTCTGGTATATTGGTTTTTTTCGCATCCCTTACGGTATCATATCCGTCAACTGAATCAAATCATTAATTATCGCATCCGGCGGGATGGTATTTTTTCTGGCATCATTTTCCCGCAGCCTCAGGGAGCGAGCGTCTCCGGCAAAAAGACAGGTCTGGAATCCGGTTTTATGGGCCGGATAAATATCATTTAACATGTCATTGCCCACATAAAGGATATCCGCGGGTTTAAATCCTTTTTCCGATAGTCGTTGTGCAGCCTGTTCAAATAAAAACAAAGAGGGCTTGGCATAACCGTATGCATAGGAATAAAAAATTAAATCCGGATCAAATCCGAGTGTTTCCGGGAAATGATCATAAAACAGATCAAACAGCAGGGGCGTAAAAAACTGGGCATTGGAAATAATTCCCATGGGAATTTTTCGTTTTTCCAGGGTCTTCAGCAGGTCGGGTAAATGCGGCATGGGATATACCGGATTGACAATCATTTCATATTCAGCGGCAAATTGCCGGGCGGTTTCGATATCTTTAAACCGGAGCACCTGGTGCCAGATGGTTTCAATGCGAACTTCCGGATAGTCGATGCCCTGATTTTTTTTGACGGCATGATCTGCTTCAATGGCCTCAAACAATTGACGGCGCAATTGAACGGGGGGAATTGAAATTTGATATTTATCCAAAAGTGTTTTCAGCGGTGCGGCAATAAGCGTGTTTTCCCGGGCAATACCGATATCTCCGGACGAACTGACGAAAAGGGTGCCGTATATGTCAAACAAAATGGCCCGCACCGCTGATTTCAGTTCGTTCTTGAATTTCAGGGGGGTGGGAAGGGGTTTTATGGGCACTGCATAGGGTTTCATGATCTGTTTATACATTTGGTTCGCTCCAGTTCAGCAGGCTGAATTTTGCCGGATCCAAGAACCTGGCGGCCAGTTTTGGTTTGTCAATGTGATGGGTTACCGGATGATCCATCACTTTTCGATAGACGGTCAGCAGCTGTTTTTGATACCGGTTCCGATCGAACTGGGATTCGACAATCCTACGGTTATGGGAAATTTTTTGCGTGCTGTCGGCAGTCTGCGGCAGGTGTGGCAAAAGCGGGTTTAATGCCAGAAACCGGGATTTAAAACGAGGATTTGATAAAATTTCTGAAATTACCTGTTTTTGAAAATGTTCATCCAGAATCGCAAAATCCATGTACCTGTTTTCCTGCATATCTTCAAATGCACCGGCAATTAAACTCTCCGGAATTGAAAGGGCGAACTTTTGCGCATTGTCCAGGATACAGGATTTCCATCGGGTATAAAACCGGTTAAGGTCAATCAAGCTTAATGGCACGGCCATTTTTTCGTACATATGGTCCAGAATCAGGCCTTTGTCTTTAAAGTCTGTGCAAATATCGGGTAATTGTCTGCCGTTTAGCATCTGTCCGGCCGTCCAGGGCTCAAGGTAGGAAAATCCGAATCCTTCGGCAATACTGGTCGTCACCATGCTTTTTGCGGAAAAAACAAGATCAATGAAGTGGTGGGTTTCAGAGGCTTCAAAAAGGATATTTAAATGATGGTGCGCTGCAAACTGCTTCCAGTCATTGTAACCGATCCAGTCCTGCGCACTGTTCGGGGGCAGGGTGATGGCCAGAAACCGGTTTTTGGGAAAAAACAAAGAAAGCAGAATGGCTTCGCCGATATTTTTTCTGCGAATGGCACGCACAGGATATAAAATAAAATCCTGTTCAATTTTCTGCGCGGCAGAGGTGTCAAACGGGGTGACCATGTTCAGTAGCAGATGGAGGCCGGATGGACGCAGGCCGGAATTGAGCAGTGAATGATAATCCCTGGAATTGATCACGCAGAAGTGGCAGTCCGACGGATAGGGGGCATCGCCATAATAAACCCGGGGCCGGCCGTCTTCGGCAAGATCATGAACCTGGAGCAGCAGGCGGACCTGACGTTCCTGCAACTCGCTCAAAATATTTAAAAACTGCCGATTTTTGGCGAGCAGCGGATTGTGGACATGCAGGATATCACAGCCCGAGGGCCAGTGGTCCGATATGGCCCGGATGATTTTTTGAGCGGTTTTTTCCGGTGCCGGATTTTTTTTTCCCAGGGGATCATATCCGATTTCCGGTATGACAATGGTTTTAAAGGAAACATCGGTCTCCGGCGTTTCCCCGGAAATGACCAGGACGTCGCATTCATTTTTTATGGCGTCTATCTGCTGATTGATGACCGTGGTGACGCCGCCGGGCTTTAAATGATAATGGAGAAATGCGATTTTCATGGTTTTGGTTTTTTACCATAGATCGTCGGGTCCGGCACGCCGGCTTCGGCAAACCCTTTTTTGCGCAGCAGGCAACTGTCGCACCTGCCGCAGGCGTGTCCTGCGTTGTCCGGATCATAGCAGCTGTGGGTGATCGAATAATCAATGTTTAACGCCATGCCGGTCCGGATGATTTCCGCCTTGGTCATATGCAGCAAAGGGGTGCGGATGGAAATGGTGCGTTTTCCTTCAACGGTATTTTTCAGCGCAAGGTTGGCCATGGTTTGAAACGCCGCGATATAGGCCGGCCGGCAATCCGGATACCCGCTGTAGTCTAAAGCGTTTACACCGATAAAAATGTCCGGCGCGTCCAGAACTTCAGACCAGGCCAGGGCATAAGATAAAAAAATCGTATTTCGCGCCGGCACATAGGTGACGGGAATGCCGCTGGTCATTTCCCGCGGATTTCGATTTTTGGGAACATCGATATCATCGGTCAGGGCAGATCCGCCGATTTGGGAAAGATCCACATTGACCACATAATGTTTGACCGCTCCCATCATGGCGGATATTTTTTTTGCAGCGGTTAGTTCATGATGGTGCCGCTGGCCGTAAAAAAAACTTAAAGTATAGCATTCATAATTTTCAGACCGGGCTATGGCAAGGGCGGTGGTGGAATCCAGGCCGCCGCTGGATAACACAATCGCTTTTTTGGGGGGTCGGTTCATTTATCTGCCTTTATCTTCGTTGGGCCAGAGAATTTTATGAAGCTGAACCTGGAGTCTGACTGCCAGGTTGTCCGCCAGTATCCATTCTGCCATCACGGCAGGCGCCATCGCCGGAGCTGCGGCCGAGAAAAGAATCGGCACTGGAAACGGCGGGGTCCAGGTAGCAAGAATCAGGTTTCTGGCATATTCATAATCTGCCCGATCGGTAATTACAAATTTTACCTGGTCGTTTGGGCTCAATCGGTTTAAGTTTTCCAGGTCGTTTTTTTCGGATTCTCCGCTGCCCGGACATTTAATATCGACGATTTTAATACATCGGGGATCAACCATCCGGATGTCTTTGCTGCCGTTTGTCTCCATCAGCACGGTATAGCCGTCGCTTAGCAGTCGTGTGATCAAAGCGGGCGTGCCGGGCTGAAAAAGCGGTTCCCCGCCGGTAATTTCAACCAGCCGGCAGGCATATGGCAGCAGACGGCCCATTATATCGTCTACAGCCAGAACCTGCCCCTCATCATAGGCGTACCGGGTGTCACAATAGGTGCATCGCAGGTTGCAGCCGGTCAGACGGACAAAAACACAGGGCAGCCCCGCATACAGGGATTCTCCCTGGATGCTGTAAAATATTTCATTGATCGTCAGGTTCATTTGTTTGTCTTTGCGCTTACGGTCTTTGCGGGTGGGCAGAGTTTAAATCAAAGAGGGATGCCGGCTTTGTAAAACCGGGCATTGCCGGTTACCTGATATGCCGCGGCGTCTGCGGGGATCAGAACGGCTTCGCCTTGTTGTATATCAATAAATTTTTGATCATCGCCAACCGTTGCCACGTGCGCGTTGCCCTCAACACACAACAGAATTTCCGCGCTGTGGGGCACAGGCGCCTGGTAAATTCCGGCATTACTGATGTGAATTGTCGACAGCGCAAATTCCTGGGCAGGGACCGTATATTGGGCTTCGGCATCCGATATGGGATGGGGCGTCAGAATGTCAACGTCGGATTCGCTGAAATCGAGCACTTTCAGCAGTTCCGGCACATCCACATGCTTGGGGGTTAACCCCCCGCGCAGGACATTGTCAGAGTTGGCCATCAGTTCAATGCCAAAACCGTCGAGATAGGCGTGCAGTTCGCCGGCCGGAAGAAATAAGGCCTGGCCGGGTTCCAGGCAAAACAGGTTTAAAAACAGCGGTGAAATGACACCGATGTCTGACGGGTATCGCCGGTAAAGCTTGTCAATCCAGTCACAGATATCAGCGGGTGAGGTTTTTTTTTTCACCTGGTCCATGACTTCCGATATAACGGCCGCCTTTCTGGATTCCGGCAGTTCCATTAAAGATTTAAAAAAAAGTTTTAAATCCTTTTTACGAAGCGCGTTGCGTTCATCGGCCAGACTATGCGGACAAAAAGCGTTAATCAGTTCAATTGCGGCATCGATTTTCCGGAACCCTTTGAGGCCCGTAAACCGGGTGAGTGCACAGATGCATTCGGGCTTGTGATTCGGGTCTTTGTAATTCCTGTGGGGCGCATTGATGTCCGGTCCGTGTGCGGATTCTTTTTCAAACCCGGCTCTGGCCTGTTCCGCATTGGGATGGGCCTGGATGGAAAGCGGTTGTTCGGCGGCCAGCAGCTTAAACAGATAGGGCAGGGTACTGTCGTATCTGTCGACAATTGCCGGGCCGAGGATCTGCTCCGGAAACCGGCGGATGAAATCCGGAAGCGCAATCCACTGCTGCCAGAAATAGACTTGCGACGGCGCCTTGGGATGAACCCCCATCCAGACTTCTGCCCATGGTTCTTCAGTGGAAGGCTCATTCATCAGCTTTTGAATGGCGGTATGGGAGCCCCAGGCATATTTTTGAACGGGATTTTTTAATTTAAGGGGATAGTTGATTTTCATCCGTTAAATCGTTTAATAGGTAAATTGTCCGTTTTCATAGATGACGTTTTTTTTGCCGGATGTCAGGTGCGCGGTGACGATTTTCTTTTCCGTATTCACAATATCCCAGTGAAGGGCGGAATCGTTGAACCCGAGATTTTTTTTCATTTCTTTGGTCAGATCCGAGGGGTTGCCGCTGTAGGTATCGGAGTACGAAGCCCCGAGGGCCACATGGCAGTTGCCGTATCTGCCGCCGTAATTTTCATCAAACAGGGTATTGGCCATAAACCGGTTGATTTTTGAAAAGGTTTTGTCGGTTAATGAAAATTCGCCGAGCTTGCTGGCGCCGGCATCCATTGACAGCTGTTTTTTAAGAAATTCTTCTCCCTTTTCCGCAGTCGAAGAGACGGCTTTTCCGTTTTTAAATTCAATCCGGATGCCCTTGACGAAATTTCCGCTTCGATAAGATGGCTGGTCCGCATAATATTTTCCGTTCGTGCCGTGCCAGTCCGGGGATAAGAACAATTCAAAGCTGGGAATATTGTGCCCGGAAATGCCGATCCATCGGCGTTTTTCACCGGGCACAATTTCAAGATCCACGTTGTCGGATTCAATGTGATATTTTGAAACGCGCATCCGGTTCAGCCATTTTTTGATGGTTTTGGCTTTTTCGAACACGGATCCCCATTGGGCAATGGGGTCGACGCGATTTAAAAAACAGGCCTTGATAATCTGATCCGAATATTCTTTTGCACTCATGCCGGCATGTTTTGCCAGTTCCGTGGTCGGGTACATGCCTAACGTCCAGCTGAAAAGGCCCTGTTCTTCTCGGTGGTCCAGAATTTCCCGTAATGATTTCCTTGATTTTAACGACTGGGCGATTTTGTTTGAATCAATACCGCTCAAGTGGGTCAGGGATTCGGGTGCAAGAACGGCAATGGTGCCGTTAAGATTTTTATATAACTCCTCTTCTCCCGGCGGTATGAATGTCAGCTGATTTTTTTCAGCCAGAGAATAGAAATTTTTTTCCATCATCGGCGTTTGAATCAGCCGCTGAATAGTATGGACGCCGGTTTCGATCAGTTTTTTATGAAGGATCTCAACCAGCTTGATCGCCGGCAGATCATATCGGATAACCACTATGTCATTTTTTTTTATTTTTCCGGTGCGGGCGGTTTTTAATCCCCATAACAGAACATCCGCGTAACGGTCCAACTGTTTATCGTTCAGCATTTGGTAGTTTCTCCCGGGTAGAGGTTAATATTAGGGTTTATGGATGTTCTTCCTTTAAAAAAAGACGGTGATATTCGGCATCCTTTAAATATTTTTTGAGCAGGCGGTTGATCAGGGAATAAATTTCTTCAAGTTCTTCTTCAGACAGTCTGCCGACAAGATGTTTCATGAGCTGGTCGTCTGAAAACATCTGCAGGTAGCAGATGACCGTATTCTCATCCATTTCACGATCCCATCCGAAACCGGATAACCCGTCAAAGGTTTCAACAAAGTCGTGCGAATATTTTTTCATCCAAAAATCCGTTGGTTATCGTTTTGGCAGATCTCCGGCAAAAATTTAACCATGGCATTATTGACACCAAAACAAATTTATTTCATGATACGTAAAATCGCCGGGATGTGCTGATATTCTGTTCTTGTTTTTATAAGACATTTCGAACATAAAGAAAAATATAATGAAGGTCAAGGCGTCAATCTTTTTAAAATCTGATAAATCATAATAATAACCTGTTGATTAGCAAATAAACCGAGGAGGCACCATGGATTGGAAAACGGATGCGGATTTAAACGAGTCGGAAGAACAACCCTATTCTTCATTTCAGAGCAATAAGTCCGGCAGATTGTTTGACCGCCTGGAACTTCCGATTATTTTTGTCGGTGCGGGGCTGTTGGTGCTGGTTATACTCTTTGTGGTATTCATACCCAAAAAAAATCAAATCACAATGGATGATTATAAGCATATTGTTTTGCGGCTGGATCAGATAGAAGACAGGATCGAGAATTTGACGGCCAGGAATATGGATGTCAGTGGATTCGATCCGGCGGAGAATCCGGTTCAATATCAGCAGCTGGTCAACTGGATCAAGTCCAATGCCGAGGTGATTTCAGAAACCATGAGAAAAGTCGATGCCATTGAAAAAGATTTATCCCGCAGAGCAGCCGTAAACCCGGCGGGCGTTCTCCGGGCTGAAGCGGAAAAACCGGTGCCGCAGCAACAAAAGCCGGTCGTGGCGACAAAATCTCCGAAAAATGCACCGGAAACTTCCTTGCCGGCAGTCCAAAAAGAGCCCATGGAAAAATCCAAAGCCGTGCCGATTCAAACGCCGGTCAAGCCTGAACCCAAAATTGAGGCAAAACCGGTTGTGCCCGCTCCCAAACCCGCTGTTCAGCCAACACCCGACACGCCCAAGCCGGAAATGGTTAAATTAATATTTCATCGCGTGGAAAAAGGAGAAACCCTGTACCGCATTTCCAGAAAATACGGCACCAGTGTTGAAAAATTGCAGGAACTGAATGATATGAAAAAAGATGACCTGCTCATAAATGTCGGCCAGGAATTGATTGTAAGGAAAGAGAAACAATAATTACCGCAATTATTCCTTACATAAGGCGCAGCGCGTGCTGTTCGGGAAGGCCGGCTTCATAAATTTTTTTAACGGTGTCGCTGATATTGTAGGTGACAAACCGGACGGTCAATTCATTTTTCCCCGAGTCCCATAGGACATATTTTGCCTGACTGTTGCCGTCTCGCGGCTGGCCCACGCTGCCTGAATTAATGATATATTTATTTTCCGGGTTCAGCGGATAAATGCCACGGGTCAGCGGGCGGCGGGTCAGGTGCCCTTTTTCAAGAATTAAGATTTCAAGATCATGGGTGTGTCCGATAAAGCAATATCGTTCCAGCATTTGTGCAAGGGTTCGTTCAATTTCTTCGTCCGGTACTTCAAACAGATATTTCGCCGGAGATTCCGGCGGAAACCCGTGGACAATACGCAAATCGTCTTTGACGATGGCGTTGGGAAATTTTTTTATCATTTCGATGCTTTTTTCAGAAAGCATACCGATTGTCATTTCAATTGATTTTCTGGCCACCGGATTAAACAACGGTAAAAAATCGGGTCGGGAAACCCCGAGTTCATGGTTTCCGGTCACCGACGGAATTTCACGGGCACGTAAAATTTTGATTACTTTTTCAGGTTCCGGGCCGTAGCCGATATTGTCGCCAAGGCTGAAAATATGATCAACGGCGAACGTGTCCACATCTTTTAATACCGCTTCAAAGGCGGTTGCATTACCATGAATATCCGAAAGAATGGCTGTTTTCATAATCTGTTAACCGTTTTTCCGTAAAATTATTAACCGGGTTTCAGGTGTCAAATAATCTCTTACCAAAAAATTATCCCAATATTTTTATCCCATTGCGCTTGAAATCGATATCAACTGCGTCGTTGATGCGGAATCCATTTGAATCATAATCAGATTTTTCCATTAAAACACTGATGGGTATGCCGATATCGATGACCGCCCGTATTTTATCTTTTTCCATGCCAAGATGCGTGATGCGGCCCTTGTGGGAGAAGGAAATGTCAGGCGCTGTTTTTTTGCGGCCCACAACAGTGATCATACCCGGGTGAATGGAAATTTTAATTTTATCCTTATCTGTTGAAGGAACAGGTATCAATATATTTTCATTAATTCGGCAATAATATTCATCCGTATTCGGCGAGAACACCGCTCCCTTAAAAATATTTTCATGGTAAATATCGTGGACCTGACCGTTTATGAGAACTATTTTTTTGTCTGTGAGCCGGGATGCCTGGGAAAGATCGTGGGTGCAGAAAATGACGGTGATCTTTTTCTGGTCACGAATTTCTCTGACATTGTTTTCGACGGTCAGGCGGCTTTCGATGTCCAGGTCTGCGGTGGGTTCGTCGAGCAGCAATACATCCGGCGAACAAGCCATTGCCCGGGCAATAGCAATTCTGCGGGTTTCCCCGCCGGAAAGCGTTCGGGCGTCCGCATCTGCAAACGCCGTCATGTCCACCATTTTCAGTGCCGACGCAATAATGTCATTTCTTTTATTTTTGGGAGTTTTCCGAACCTTTAGCCCGAATTCAATATTTTTATAAACAGACGTGCTGAAAAGAATCGGATGCTGGTCGACCAGCGTAACGGATTTTCTGAGTTGCCTGAGATTTTTTTCATTAAATACCACCGGCGCATTGAAAAAAGAAAGTTGTCCGGCCGAAGGGATTGAGAGAAAGCTCAGTATATTTAATAACGTGGTTTTGCCGGCGCCGTTCGGACCGGACAACGCATAGGTGCAGCCGGCCTCGATATCGAGTGTTTCAATATCTACGACATTGCGGCCGTTATAATTCTTTTTGATGTGCTTTAAGGAATAAATCATCACTCGGGCATCTTTCCCTGAAAATAATGAAGCAAAATATTAATGAACAGGCTGATGCTTAACAGAATGATTCCCAGCGCCACGGCCAGAACAAATTCTCCTTTGTCGTATTCCAGGGCCATGGCGGTGGTCATGGTCCGGGTAAATCCCCGGATATTCCCGCCGAGCATCATACTGATACCGATTTCCGAAATTACCCGGCCGAAAGCGGCCACCACTGCCGCGGTGATACCGAACCGGGCTTCCGTCAATATGATTCCTGCCGTCTGAATCGGATTTGCTCCCAGTGTCAGCGCGGTTTTACGATATCTTTTGTCAATCCGGTTGATGGCGGATAAAGTGAATACCGTGACAATGGGAATAATCAGGATGCATTGACCGATGATAATTGCCTGCTGGGTGTACAACAGGTCATAGGTTCCGAACACAGAGTTTCGGGAGATAAACGCATAAACAAACAGTCCGATAACAACCGTGGGCAGGGCCAGCATTGTATTTAAAATGGTAATGACCGATCTTTTAAAGGCAAACTCATAGGTTGAAAGTGCAAAACCGGCGGGAATACCAACAAAACAGGCGATACCGGTTGAACTGAAACTGACTTTAAGGGACACTGCGACAATTTCAATCAATGCGGCGTCCAGCGACGCCATGAGTCTTATGGCCGAAAGAAAACTGTCGACAAGAAAACTCATTTGCTGTTCGTATCTAAATCAGAGGCCAGGCAGTTTCTCCCCTTTTGTTTACATTCATACATTAATACGTCCGCCCGTTTGACAATGGATTGCTTGGAATCGTCTTTTTTCACCACCGTCGCGCCGATGGATACGGTGATGCCGACCCGTTTGTTTTCAATCGTAATCGAAGACTGTTCGATTAATTTTCGATACCGGTTGCCGATACGTGTCAATTTTTCCGGATCAACATCCTTAATAATCCCGACAAATTCTTCTCCGCCCCACCGGCCGAAAATATCAAATGGACGGGACGATGACATCAGTGTCCTGGCAACCGTTATTATAATCTGATCGCCGGCATCATGACCGAAGGTGTCATTAAAGCGCTTAAAATGGTCAATATCTAAAAAAAGAACACCAAATCGCTGCCCGAACCGTTCGAATTCATGAAAATTACGATCCAGTTCCGATTCAATATGCTCTCTGTTTGGTAACTGGGACAAATGGTCAAAAAATGCCAGTTTCTCAAGTTGCCGGATTCTGCTTTGAGTGGTGGTAAAGCTGCTGATATCTGTAAAAATTTCAGCACATCCGGCCGTCCGGCCGGAACTGTCTTTTAAGGCAATGGTATGAATTTTTACAGGGGTCCGATGACCGTCTTTGTGGTGGAGAAAAACTTCTCCCTCACGGGCTATGCCATCATCAAGTGTTTTTGCCAGCGGGCAAAGAGTTTTGCATAAATTTTGACCGTCATTGTTGATATGCATCAGAATATTGTTAAAACAATGAGAACCGATAACTTCTTCTGCCGGAAATCCGGTAATCTGCTCGGCCGCCTGGTTCCAGTATAAAATTTTTCTGTCCCGGTCCGTAATATAAACACCGGAAAGCAGATTATCCAGAATGGTTCTGGCATTTATGTTGATAATCGATTCTAAGGTCATGCGGCAATTTTCTTTACGGGTTATCCACTTCACTTTTTGTTTCGAAAAAATATACCCCGGAAACAAGTAAACTCGCCGCCGGGGTTTTGTTGCGTAAATTGAATATGACGGGAAAAAAGTCCTATTGGGCTTTGATACCGGTAACTTCCTGATACAGCTGTTTGTTGACGGAGTAGGTCAAGCCGTCTTCAAAATCAATCTTTCCGGTTTTGTACAAGTCTGCCAAAGAAAGGTCGATGGGCGTAAATTCTTCGCAACCGGTTTCCATCTGCGCCCGAATCTGATGGAGTTTGCCTTCTCTGATCAAATTGCTGATACGGTTTGAATTCGTAAATCTTTCCAAAGCCAGGATCTGACCGCTTTTGTCCCGTGTCGGCACCAGGCGCTGCGCAAGAGACAACAGCAAAGAATCGGCCAGCAGCATGGTAATGAGTTTCTGATCGTTTTCCTGGAACATATTGACAATGATCCGGATAACAGAAGTTGAATTTGCGGCATTCATTGTACTTAAAACCAGATGCCCGGTGCTGGCGGCGCGTAATGCAATTTCAAAGGATTCCTTGTCACGCAGTTCCCCGATGACAATGACGTCCGGCGACTGACGAAACACCGCCCGCATGCCTTTTTCAAATGTTTCCGTATCCCTGCCGATTTCACGCTGATTGATGTTGCTTTTTTTATGTTTGTGCAGGTACTCAACCGGGTCTTCCAGGGTAATGATATTGCACCGGCGAGTGGTGTTGATGATATCCACCATGGCGCACAGGGTCGTGGATTTACCATGACCGGCGGGACCGGATACCAGAATTAATCCCTGGGGCTTTAACGCATACTCTCTGATCCATTCCGGCAGCCGGAGGTCTTTCAGTGACGGGAGCCGCTCATTAAGCCGCCGAACGGTAATGGAAATGGAATGCCGCTGCCGGTAAAGATTTATCCTGAAACGGCCCAGATGGGGGTAGGTGACCGCAATATCCAGATCATTGGTTTTTATAAATTTTTCCCAGTCTTCGTCCCTGTTAACAAGCAATTCACGGGCATATAATTCGGTATCCGCAGGTGTCAGGGAGACCGTTGCCAGTCGTTTGACCTGATTACTCACTTTTATCGAAGGCGGCACTCCGGCTGTCAGCAGCATGTCACTGGCTTCGGCTTTGACCAGGTAGGCCAGCAAGGCTTCAATCTTGGGCGATGTGTGGGTTTCGTTTTTATCTTCAAGGGCGATATTTTTAACGGTTTCGCCACTGATGCCGTCTTCAAAGCTGGAACTTAATAAACTGAGGGCGGCCTCCATCATGAAAAACGGAATGATCACCGGTTTAATTTTCATGCCCATGGTGAACTCAAGATCACTGATGGTCATGAAGTCCTGAGGACTGACCATGCCCAGGGTCAGTGTATTGTTTTGGTGTGAGATGGGTAAGATTTTGTATTTCTTGATTTTTTCCAAAGGGATCAGATTGATGACATCCTGGGGGATGTATTTTGTAAATATATTGACACTGGGTACATCGAATTTTTTTGAAAGAAAAGCCAGCATGTCATCGGTAGACACAAAGCCCATTTTAATCAGCAGGGAACCGATCGGCATGTCCACCTGAGAGCGGCGGATCAGGGCCTGTTTTAACTGTTCGCGGGTGATAAGTTGGGAACTGATAAGCTCTTCACCAAGAAGACCCTTGGGGGTTGGTTTATGGTTTTTCGTTGGTGATCCGTTTGTCATGCAATGACCTCCTGGCTGCGCTCAAGATATTTTATAAGAACTGGCAAAAAATAATAACAAAATTTCATATCATTATTAGATGGCATTTTTCAATAAAAATAAACCCGTCAATTATTTTAGAAATTGCATTTTCAAATTTACTTCAATATTTAAAACGCTGAATCGAGAAAAATAAGAGACAAGGAGGATATATGAAGATCGGAATAATCGGTGCCGGCGCTGTAGGCGGTTATTACGGCGCACTGCTCGCCAAAAGCGGTTTTGACGTTCATTTTCTGCTTAAAAGCGATTTTGAACATGTGCGTAAAAACGGCCTGGTCATTGATTCAAAAAATGGGGATTTTGTTTTGAATGCGGTGAATGCATATTCCTGCTGTGAAGACATGCCGAAATGCGATGTGGTGATTGTTGCTCTAAAAACAACGGATAACGGACTGCTGCAGACCATGCTGCCGGAAGTGTTGAAAAACAAGGGCATTGTTGTGGCCCTTCAAAATGGCCTGAACATTGAGAAAGATATTTCTGAAATCGTCCCTTCGGCAACGGTTATGGGGGGATTGTGTTTTCTGTGCAGCAATAAAATCGGCCCCGGGCATATCCGCCATCTGGACTACGGCAGCATCCGGCTGGGCCAGTATCGCAAAGATGCTTTGCCGGCCGGCGTGACAGACGCGTTAAAAAAAGTTTCGGATATTTTTTCAAAAGCGTCAATACCGGTGCATCCGGCAGAAAACCTCGGAATGGCACGATGGGAAAAACTGGTATGGAATATGAGCTTTAACGGGACAACGGTTATTTTAAATGCAACCACCGACCGGATCATGAATAACGCATCCTCCCGGGCAATGGTCACTGAAATTATGCGCGAAGTTATTTGCGGTGCCAAAATATGCGGATATCAGATTGACGATAGCTTTACGGAAACAATGCTCAGTGCCACGCAGTTGATGGTGGATTACCGTCCGAGTATGAAAATTGACTATGATACCCGGAGATTATTAGAAATCGAAAATATCTACTGGCGACCCATCCGGGCGGTTGAAGAAAACGGAGGAGAAATGCCGAAATCAAAGATTCTGGCGTATCAGTTGAATTTTTTAGATCAGATGAACCGAAAAAATGATTAGAATTGTTGACTAATCGTTTGACTATTAAAAAATCATTGATTATAAATTTGTTCATTCGGTTTTTTTTATAGTCTGCAATCAGCATCCGCAGGAAACAATTCTCTTATCTGAAAAGGAGTTCTCCATGTTCAACTTGAAAAGATCAGTTGTATTGTTGGTGATTGTTGGTTTTATCCTGGGTTTTTCCGGTAGTGTTCTGGCAGCGGACGCAACAAAAGATGATGGGAAAATTAATATCAATACCGCAACCGCAGAAGAGTTGACTCAGTTAATCGGTGTGGGTGAAAAAACAGCGGCAAAAATCATTCAATATCGTGAAGAGGTCGGACTGTTTAAAAGTGTCGCAGACCTGGAGCAGATAAAAGGCATCGGCCCCAAAATCATGGCAGACAATCTGGACAAGATGACAATTTAGATTTCCGGGTTCATATTTTAAAATGCAACGCCCCGTGCCATCCGGTACGGGGCGTTTTTAATTTTATATTGGAAATTGTGCTAAGATTAAAAGAAAAATCTCAGGCCCAGGAAACCGGCGTTGTCGGATTTTTGCATCTTCGGCCGCTGGTCAAAATCTATTTCAATATACCGGTAGTTGATCACGATGGCGGCCTGGTCCAAAACTTTCCAGCTGCCCTCTGCCATCACTTCGATCAATTCTTCCGTATCACCAAACGCCAAGGGTTCCGGAGAAATATAAAAGCTGGTCGTCAGAAGGATTGGCAAATTGTTCAAACCGCTTTTCGACAAATCATAACCAACATAACAGGCAAACCCCAGGTTCAGCACATCCCGGTCAAAATGATGTTTTTCTGCTTCCCCCCATGCGCCCTTGAATCCAAGTCCGGCACTTAATCCGTCGAATAACAGTTCATTGCTGATCAATGCTTTCAGAAACAGCAGTTTAAAGTCATCATTATCGTAAACACCACTGATTCCGGTGACCAACTGACTGTTTGACATATCAATATGCGCGTCGAATTCAGCATCCAGGGCATTCTGGTTGGTCGATAATCTGAAGCGGTAATCCGTTGCTGCTGCTATATCAGCACAAAAAATAAAAATAAGCGTGGTCACTGCGAGTAAAACAGCCGGTTTTTTCATTAAAATCATCTCCTTTGACAAGTGGCAGAACGAAAGTGTGAGGTTCCGGATTAACAGGACTAAAATTAATTTACGCGTCTTATATTATTGCAGGCATGGTTTTCAGGTGTTTGCGGAGTGATACTTTCCGGTGCACGAAACACCCCGGGACAAAACCACCCGGATTCTGTCAATCAGGCCGCAATCATCAGAACACTTCGGCAGGTTGTCGATGTGGGGACATTCCTTGCATGGGCTTTTGACCAGGTACCCGATGTCAAAATCAAATTTATCTCTTTTTACTGTCATGAATCATTCCCTTTCCAAATAAAATCAACTTATCATAATCAAAATTTTTATATCAAGAATATTCGATCACTATTTTGTCAATTAAGGGATGCGGGAAAAACCAATATACCTGAATTGCACCGGATTTTGATTCACATTCAAGGCGCATCAAAGGGAGCATATCAGGATATATGACCTTTGATGCAACACAGAATACGGGTCAGAAGACAAGCAAGGCGGGTATATTCGCTTTTTCCGCTTCCCTAAATGATACTTGACACTGCCGGGGATTCTAATTAACAAATGCCTTTTATTTAATGCGGTATTGGACTTGTGAATAAATAAACTGTATTGAAAATCAGAATACACGACTTATTTTTTGTATTTTATCAGACTTCCTAAACAAGACAGGAGTGTTCGGAATGGACATCTTAAAATCATTTTCCCGGCGGATTTTTTTATGGACTTTTTTCTTTATGACAATTTTATGCGTTCTGGTTAACGCAGCCTTTTACCTGGGGGTCGGTTTCTTTTTTGACGCCCTGCCGATTCAGGCCTTAAAGGATGCCGCCGCACAGTCTGACGTGTTAGACGCGGGACTGGCAAAGATTTTACCGGTTTTAGACATTTTTTACAGCTTTTACATTCCGGTTATTTCAGCGGTTTTTTTTCTGTTCTTCATCATATTATGGCTGGTGTTACGGACATCCATGGCCCGGGCACTGAAAAAATCGTCTTTTGCCGAACCACCGGTTCCGGCCAAAAAAGAGAAAAAAAAGAAAATGCCCGCAGATCCGATGGCCGAACCCGCGATGACCAAAAAAGAAATCGCTGAAACCAACAAACGGTTTTACCTGCAACTGCTGTCTGTTCTGCAACGGGAAGGGCGCTTAATTGATTTTTTCTCTGAAGACTTAGGCCTGTATGAAGATGCACAGATTGGCGCCGCGGTCCGCAGTATTCAGGATAACTGCAAGAACTCTCTCAAAAAACATTTAAACCCGAAACCGGTCATTGATCAAAATGAAGGTGAAACCATTTCCATTCCCCCTGATTTTGATCCGAATGCGATCAAGCTGACCGGAAACGTGACCGGGGAACCGCCGTTTAAGGGTATTTTGCGGCATAAGGGCTGGCGGGCGGCACGCCTTGAACTGCCGACTTTGTCCGTGGTAAAAGACCCGTCCGTAATGGCTCCGGCGGAAGTGGAAATTGTTTAAAAAGCATAGCTGCCCGCCGGGTGCTAAAATTCGTGTCAACATATTCAAAAATTCAGGAGTAAAAGGGTGTTGAATCCAGAGTTTATCATTGGAATTGATTTGGGAACCACCAACAGTATTATCGCCTATACGGAAGCGGATATACCGGAAGACCAGACCCCTGAAATCAAGGTCCTTGATATTGCACAAATCACCAGTAACGGTGTTGTCGAGAATCGAAGCATTTTACCGTCGTTTATTTATTTACCCGGTGGTCATGAAATCTCATCCGGCAGCACGGAACTTCCATGGGATTCGGAAAATAAAAAGCTGGTCGGTGAATTTGCCAGGGAACGCGGGGCGGAAGTTCCCCAGCGGCTGATTGCCTCCAGCAAATCGTGGCTTTGCAATGTCATGATTGATCGCAACAAACCGGTGCTGCCGTGGGAGGG
The DNA here is from genome assembly GCA_011390415.1 of Desulfobacteraceae bacterium. Lineage (GTDB taxonomy): Bacteria > Desulfobacterota > Desulfobacteria > Desulfobacterales > Desulfosalsimonadaceae > SURF-3. The sequence goes on along the minus strand of JAABSL010000199.1, from coordinate 3,946 downwards.
CCCGGAGGATGTATCAAAAATGTCACCGGTTGAATCGTCTTCCTTGATTTTACAGCATATCCGTGATGCATGGAATCATGCCATGGCGACCGAAGATGACCGCCGGAAAATCGAAAATCAGGAAATTTTTTTGACCGTGCCGGCGTCGTTTGATGCGGTGGCGCGGGAGCTGACACTCAAAGCCGCGCAATCTGCCGGATTGTCCAACGTGACGCTGCTTGAAGAACCCCAGGCGGCTTTTTATTCCTGGATCGACGCCGCAAAAGACCGCTGGCGCAAAAAAGTATCCAAAGGCGACCGCGTGCTGGTTTGTGATGTCGGGGGCGGCACCAGCGATTTCAGCCTGATTCACGTGACCGAAGATAACGGTGAACTGCTGCTTGAACGGGTGGCGGTGGGAAATCATCTGCTGGTGGGCGGAGACAATATGGACCTGGCCCTGGCGTATCTGATTGCCAAAAAAATGGCGGACGCCGGCACCCGCCTGGATGCCTGGCAGATGCGGGGACTGGTTCACAGCTGCCGGAAAGCCAAAGAAAAGGTATTGTCTGATCCGACCACCGAAGAACATCCGGTCACCATTCTGGGCCGGGGCTCAAGTCTGATCGGGGGGACCATTAAAACCTCCATTTCAAAACAGGAAATTGAAACAGCGGTGATGGACGGATTTTTCCCTGTTTGTGAACTGTCTTCAACGCCTGTAAAATCAACCAAAATAGGGCTTCAGGAAGCCGGGCTCCCCTATGAGTCCGATCCGGCCGTATCCCGTCACCTGGCTAACTTTATTCATCACCAGAAAGATGATGCCGGCAATGCAGCCGGCTTGCCCACCGCCGTCCTGTTTAACGGGGGCGTCATGAAGTCCGATAAGGTGCGAAACCGCGTTCTCGACATCATCGGATCCTGGCAGGATAATGAAAAACCAGCGGAGATCCGGGAATTAAATTCCGAAGACTTTGATCTGGCGGTCGCCCGGGGGGCCGCATATTATGGTCTGGCCCGCCGGGGCCGGGGCGTCCGGATCCGGGGAGGACTGGGACGATCCTATTATATCGGAATTGCCGCATCCATGCCCGCGGTTCCGGGAATGCCGGTCCCGGTCAAAGCCCTTTGCGTGGCCTCATTCGGCATGGAAGAAGGCACGGACATCAATCTGAAAAATAAGGAATTTGTGCTTTCCGTGGGTGAACCGGTCTGTTTTGAATTTCTGGGGTCCCTGACCCGCAAAAATGATACGGCCGGGGAAATTGTGGAAGACTGGCAGGATGAAATCGAAGAAATCACCTCTATTGAAACCACTCTGGACGGCGAGCCCGGGCAGATGGTCCGGGTGACTTTGGAAATCAAGGTCACGGAAGTCGGAACCCTGGAATTGTGGTGCGTATCTGCGGAAAATGACCAGAAATGGAAACTGGAATTTAATGTTCGGGAGCAGAATGAGTTTGGAATCTGAAAACGTTAAATATATCATCGGCATTGATCTCGGGACCACCAACTCCGCGGTCTCTTATGTGGATCTGGATGAAAATGCCAAAAAAAATAAAGGCATCCGGCTGTTTCAGGTGCCGCAACTGACCGGCCCGGCTGAAGTTTCCAACATGCCGGTTTTGCCTTCGTTTTGTTATATTCCGGGTAAATATGATATTGCAGCCGAATCGATCCGGCTCCCCTGGGCCACTGACAATGATAATTTTGTCGGTACCTTTGCCCGGGACTACGGGGCCAAGATTCCTTCCCGGCTGGTGTCTTCGGCAAAAAGCTGGCTGTGCCACGCCAATGCGGACCGGCGGGCAAAAATTCTGCCCTGGGGATCGGGAGACGATGTGCTTAAAATTTCGCCGGTGGAGGCAACCGCATCCTATCTGGACCATATCCGGCGGTCATGGAACAGCACAAAAGGCGAGGATGATGATCTCTTCCTTGAAAATCAAAAGATCATTATCACCGTGCCGGCATCGTTTGATGAGGTGGCCCGGGACCTAACCGTTGAAGCGTCACGGCTGGCAGGATTAAAAAATGTCACGCTGCTCGAAGAACCGCTGGCGGCTTTTTACAGCTGGCTGATTCAGCACGAACAGAACTGGCAGGAATATATTAAACCCGGACAACTGGTGCTGGTATGCGATGTCGGGGGCGGCACCTCGGACTTCACATTGATTACCCTGCGTGAAACCGAAGGCTCACCGCGGTTTGAAAGAATTGCGGTGGGGGATCACCTGATTCTCGGCGGTGACAATATCGACCTGGCCCTGGCAAGACATGTGGAGCAGCTGTTTAAACAGTCATCCCATCTGAGCTCCGACCGGTGGAAAACCCTTTGCCACCTTTGCCGGCAGGCCAAGGAAAACATCTTAAACATAGGATTGGATTATGAAACCATCACCATGATGGGAGAGGGCAGCAGCCTGATCGGCGGGACGCTGACCGCGCGTCTGGAACGGTCAAAATTAGAAACGATTGTATTGGACGGCTTTTTTCCTGAAGTTCACGATCATGCCCCTCTGGCCAGAAATATTCCCAAAGGCATTTCCGAATTCGGCCTGCCCTATGAAACGGAACCCGCGATTACCAGACATATCGGCCTGTTTTTGGAAAAGCACCGGGAAGATGTGGACAAGATATTGGGCAAGCCTCCGTTTCCGGATTTTATTCTTTTCAACGGCGGTTCCCTGAAATCCGAATTGATTCAAACCCGGATCCAAAATGCCGTTACCCACTGGTTTGGCCAAAACGCCGTGTCGCCCCCTGCCATCCTTGAAAATCCGTCTCCGGATCTGGCGGTTGCCCTGGGCGCGGCTTATTACGGTCTTGTCAAAATCGGGAAAGGCGTCCGGGTGGGCAGCGGCAGCGCCCGTTCCTATTATCTCGGTTTTGAGCGGAAAAACGCGGACAATCACATTGAAAAAGCCGCCGTCTGTCTGGTGGAAAGAGGGCTTGACGAAGGCGCCCGAATCAGTCTGCCGGATAAAAAATTTCAGGTATTGACCAACCAGCCGGTCAGTTTTGATTTGTACAGCTCCACTTTTCGTTCCGGCGACCGGAGCGGAGACGAGGTTTTTATTGACGACAGTCTGACCCCCCTGCCGCCGATCCAGACCGTCATTCAGTTCGGCCAGAAAGGGGTTAAAAAAGAAATTCCGGTTCAGGTGGAAGCCGAGTTTTCTGAAACCGGGGTGCTGTTTTTATGGTGCCGTTCCCTGTCCACGCAGCATCGCTGGCGGTTGCAGTTTCAGTTGCGGGATACGGCCGGAAAAACGGACATCGCGGACAATGAAGTGTTTGATGTGGCCGTGATCGAGGCGGCGGCGGATCATATCAAACAGTCTTTTTCTCCGGATGCGGATCCTGCCGGACTGACCCGGTTGATGAAAACAATTACCAAAACCGTCGGCCGGCCCAAGGAAAAATGGCCCCTTGCCCTGATTCGAAGCCTGGGAGACGCGCTTCTGGCAGATATGAATGCCGGAAAATTGTCCGCGGAGCATGAAATGAGATGGCTGAATCTGGCCGGATACTGTCTGCGCCCCGGTTTTGGCGATGGAATGGATGAACAGCGGATTCAGGCCTTATGGAAAATTTATGCCCAGGGGCTTTGTTTTAAAAAGAATCCGCAGGTCAATAATGAATGGTGGATTTTATGGCGCCGTGTGGCCGGCGGGCTGCCGGCGGGCAAACAGCGACAGTTCATTCAGGACCTCCGTCCGGTCTTAATGCCGAAAAAAGGAACCAAAGTCCGGATTTCCGCCCAGGAGCGCATAGAGATATGGATGGCGGTAGCCAATATGGAACGCCTGACACTGAAAGATAAAGTGGAGTTCGGCAGACAGCTTCTTTCCGAACTGCACCCCAAAAAGAGCCGGCCCCCGCTGTTCTGGTCTTTGTCCAGAATCGGGGCGCGGGAACTGTTATACGGTCCCGTGGATCGGGTGGTGCCGGCCGGAGAAGT
>JAABSL010000198.1 GCA_011390415.1 Desulfobacteraceae bacterium | reverse complement strand
GGGTGATGACCCGGCTATCCCGTTCAATGTTACTGGTTTTGATGGTCATGGCCTTTGGCGGCTGTGAGACCCGCCATGAAGTGGACGTCAAACCCGTGGAGGTCAAACCCATTCACATCACCATCGATGTGAATGTCAAGGTGCAGCGGGCATTGGACGACTTCTTCAGTGACATCGATGCCCAGGAGGACAAAATTATGGAAAAACTGGAGAAAAAAAATGAGAATTAAGCAATGGACCCTGTGGATGGTTCTGGGTATTGCCGCCGTGCTGACCGTTGCCGGTTCAGTTTCGGCCCAGGGGATCAAGGAGCGGATGAAGGAACGGCTGCCCGTGATCGCGGAATTAAAAAAACAGGGAATTGTGGGTGAGGACAACCAGGGATATCTGGCGTTCGTGGGCAACGAAAAAAGTCATGAAACCCTGATCACTCAGGAAAATCAGGACCGCAAGACCATCTATGCCCATATTGCGGCCCAGCAGAACACCTCGATTTCGGTGGTGGAAAAAAACCGGGCCCTGCAACTGGCGGAACGGGCCGCTCCGGGAACCTATATACAGAAACCGGACGGCTCCTGGGTGAAGAAATAATCAAAGCTGTCTTCTGACGGCAAAAGGTTATTCCGCCATCAGTTGCGTCAGTTGTTTGTGGATGCAGAAGTAGATATCTTCATCACTGCCGAACACATCGATGACATCCTTGTGGTCGATCAGTTTTTCTACCACGAACGCGGTCAGATAAAGGCTGGCAATGTTGGGGCTGGCCACCAGGGTCCGGAAAGGGGCGACCGCATAATCCACGTCAAAATCCTCGGACTTGATCAAGGTGTCCAGGCAGCGGACAATCTGATTTTCAATGGAAGACTTGCTCACGGTCTCGATGAGCCCGCTTTCGATCAGCTTCATGGCCACTTTGTTGGCAAAATAGTCGATATTGTCCCGGATTGCGTTGAGAGTCCGGATTCGGTCTCTTTCCTTGGAGGATTCAATTTTGGAAAGGAGTTTTGCCTCTCTGTTTCCGGAATAAAAAATTTTAGCCATGGTATTTCTCCTTCCCTTTAAGCGGGTTTCATTTTTTTGCTAATCGATTATTATATGTACAATCAGGTTGATTGGCAAGCACAAATCCGTGCTGGCCAAAACTTTACCCGAAATTTGCATGCGCAAAGCCCCATTGACTGCCATGTGATGACAAAAAAAAGGCTTTCATGATTAAAAACCATGAAAGCCCTTTGAAATCTGGTGCCCAGGAACAGAATCGAACTGCTGACACGGGGATTTTCAGTCCCCTGCTCTACCGACTGAGCTACCTGGGCGTGAACAGCAAACGACTGGGTTTATATGTTTTTTGTCTGGGGATGTCAAGCAAAAAAATAAAACTTTCATGACAGGATTACATATCTCCCAGCCGGTGCTGAACCAGGGCGGCTGCGCACAGGGATGCGGTTTCCGCTCGCAGGATCCGGGGGCCCAGGGAACAGGGGATGAATCCTTTTGCCGAGGCCTGATGGATTTCCGATTCTGAAAATCCCCCTTCGGGTCCGATCAATATCAAAGTCTTGTTATCGCCTGTCAAAGGTGTCAGCCGGGACACCGGTTCCCCGCCCTGTTCCCAGAACGCGATGCAATGATCATACGTGTCGGCCATATCCAGGAGTTGCGTGAGTGTCATGGGACAGGAAATCTCCACCACCCGGCTTCTTCGACATTGTTTAATGGTTTCATTGGCAATGGTCTGCCAGCGTGACATTCGCCGGGCCAAGGCCTTGTCGTCCGGGGTCGGGACCGACCGTTCACAAAAAAAAGGAATCCACCGGGTGATGCCGATCTGGGTCAGTCCCTGAATGACATCATCCATTTTCTGATGTTTGAGCATGCCGGTGCAGACGGTGAGGGACAAAGGGGATTCGGTCCGGGACGCCTCTGTATTCAATATTTCCACCACCACCCGGTTCCGGGTGCAGCTCAATATCCGGCCGGTAAAGTCGGTTCCCAGGCCGTCGGTAAACATCAGGTCGTCTCCGCTGGAAAGGCGCAGTACCCTGACGATGTGCCGGGCGTCCGGCCCGTCGAGAATTCCTTTGTTTTCACAAATTCGATCCCTGGGGATTAAAAATTTCTGCATATGGTTATCTGTCCTGCCTCAAAATTTTAGAGATCATACGGGTATTTGCGAAAAAAAACAATCCCGGTCCCGGAGGTCTGCCGGGGCCGGTTATTCTCAACGTATCTGTAATATCCGGTTGGATGAGGATTTACAAAAACATAGATTTACCGGCTGAATCACAAATTTCTTGTAAATTCACTTGCAATCTTTTTTTTGATGGAATAATGTGAAAATGAATCCTGACAATTGAGGGCGACATATGTTTTTTTTGATGGAAACCGAGATGGAAATCTTCAGGGCATGGCTCCGGAAGGTCATCAAAACAGATAAAAATCTGGTGATCGACGGGAAAAGGGTGCCGGCAAAAATACTTGCCAGACGGCTACAAATCAGTGAAGCCGCCTTGACCGGGTATCATTCGGGCAGAAAAAATCCCAAAGGAGAAAAAACGTTTCCAAAGATCCCTCAGGCTATTCAGCAGGAAATTTTGCGGCTTACCGGGACATCCCGGGAAGAGATGCTTCGAATCGGGAGAGATGCCTTGAAACCGTCCCTGCCCGAGGGGGAACTTGTTTCCATGTCAGACCCCCGGATCGACCGGCGGGTTTCTCCGGACAACCTCCCCAGACTTGCCCGCCTGCGCCGCCGGGCACTTGAGTTTGAAAATCAGATTTTAGGCACCCAACTGGTCCAGTCCCTGATCGAAATTGAAAAAATCGACCCGGTCATGCTCAAAGAAATTCAAGATATTTTAAAGGTGAAACTCAAGTACCTGCGGGATCAAGAAAATTCAGAATCAAATCGCCGAAACAAGTAATCCAGATATTGTAACGCGATCTATCCGCTGATCCGTTTTTGCACGTTGCCGTTCACACGGTGCGCATGTTCGGCCCTGACCTTGACGGTTCCATGTAAAAATTATAAAGTGGTTATGTTGTGAACCCAATTGAATGGAGGAAACCATCATGACCCGTGTGGTGAAACAATTATCTGTTTTCATGCTCATTGCCGTTTTCATGATTACCAGCGCGGTCGTCCCGGCC
>JAABSL010000197.1 GCA_011390415.1 Desulfobacteraceae bacterium | reverse complement strand
AGCGGCGTTTGTAAAGAGCTTTTTCCCGGGATATTGGGCGACCGACAGATAATGCCGGACATACATAATGGTATCCCTTTTGCCTAAAGGCATTATATAGCGCCTGAGATTAATCCGCTGGGCCAGCTGCCGGAGTTCATTCTGCCGAAGTTTGACATCCAGTTCCGGCTGGCCGGACAGAACAATCTGGAGCAGTTTGTATTGCGAGGTTTCCAGATTTGACAGAAGCCGCAAATTTTCCATTGTCCGGTGATTTAAATTCTGCGCCTCATCAATAAAAACAACAATATTTTCTCCGGCTGCGAATTGCCGGGTCGCATATTGATTCAGCCGATCCAATGCAAGATATTTTGGCAATTGCTCGTCGACCCTGGCAATCCCCAGGTCAAGAAGAATTGTCATCAGCAGTTCTTCAAAGGTCACATCCGTGTTGAAAATAAAGGCGGATTTCGTTTTTTCGTCCAGATTTTCAAGTGCCGCATTCAGCAAGGTGGTTTTGCCGGTACCTACTTCTCCGATGACGGCAATGAATCCTTTGCGTTCACGAATGCCGTATGTGATGGATGCCAGCGTTTCCTGATGATTCCGGCTCAAATAGAGGAACTTCGGGTCCGGCGTGACATCAAACGGTTTTTGGGTAAATTGATAAAAATGACGATACATTATTTTTTCATTTCCTGGACGGAACCCAGAACCGGAATCTGCAGGATTTTTTCAATTTCTTCCGGTTTCTGGAGACTGCTGTCAAAATATTCGATAAAAAATGCCATTCCCAGTGCGCCGAACAATGCCATAAATAGTCCCAATGTGAGAATCATTCCGGTTCGGGGACGGATCGGTTCCAGGGGTATATTCGGCGTCTGTGCGATTTTAATATTGGATATTTTTTCCGCTTCAAGCGCCTGGTCGATTCTTGCCTGTTCTAATGTGCTTGCGTACTTCCGATAATTTTTTTCCAGAAGTTCCCTTTCTCTTTCCAGTTTGGCCAAATGAACGGCTGCCGTATTATTTTTCTTCAGTTGTTCATCAAGATTTTTTTCAGTTTTTTGAATCTGCCGCCGGATTTCCGTGACTGGTATACTGGTTTCCGTAAATGTGGCCAGCAGTTCCTGCTCCTTGAGTTTTAAATCGTGAAGGCCGTTGTTTAATTCTGTGATGGTTGACAATTCTGATCCGGAGCCGATTCCGTTTTTAAATTCCTGTATTTTTTTTTCGGTCGCTTCAAGCTGGAGGCGAAACCGGTCCGCTTCTTTTTTGAAAAAATCAAAGGATTCCGGAGAACCGAGGAGTTTCATATGCATGTCCAGGTACAAGGAAATAAGCTGCTCAAGTACATCATGAGAAAGCTTGGGGGACTCGCTTTCATAGGCGAGTCTGATTACATTGCTGTCTTTTATCACTTCGGCCTGCAGGTTTTGGCTGATCTGAGCGGCAACCATTTCAATTTCTCCACGGGCACTGATCGGTTCTTCGGGGTTGGCTGAAATGAACAAGCCGGCAAGGGCCTTTTTGGGCAGGTCCTTTATCTTTTTGAGCGTCTGACGAAACTTAACAATAACCGGACTATTCTGGAATATAGAATCGGCAGGCGTATTCAGAAAAGAAGCAAGCCCCATCTCCTCCACTAATTGTAACGCAAGTTCCTGGCTTTTTAGAATTTCCAATTCCGAATTGATCTGGCTTTCTAAGGACTGGCTGACAGATATCCGCTGGTTCGGAGAGGAGTCTGAATCGCGTGTCACGGTTTCCCTGCCAAGTTTAATAAAAAGCTTGGCCTCAGACTGATAAATTGCAGGGCTCAGAAGTGTTGTGAGGCCGATGATTGCGATTACTGCAAAAAAGAAGAAAATTATCTTTTTTTTGTGCTTAAAAATAATATATAAAACATCCCGTGATCCCGGTTGTTGGTCTAAATGATTTTCCATTGTCTGCATGATGCGTCTCCGATCTAATCGTCTGGATTTAACTGATACCCAAATCCAATCCGCGGTATCAGATCATAAAAGTACTGATTAACCCAAAGTCCCACATTGACGATGGTGGTTCTGGGTACATAGATAACATCTTTGGGCTGCAGATATACCGGCTGGTATTCTTTACCATTGAGGGCATTTTCAAAATTAAGCGCGTAAGCGACGCGTTTATTGTCAAGCTGTCGGATGAGCACGACATTTTTTATCTCAGCTTTATCCATATTAAAGCCGCCGGCCTCAAAAATCGCTTCCAGTACGGAAAGCCGGCCGGGCAATGCGATCAGTCCGGGTTCGATGACTTCGCCGCCCACATACACTTTGCGCTCGAAAAAAGAAATCACGGAAAGTGTTACTGCCGGATGCTGTAAATGCTTTGAGTGGAGCGCAACCAGTTCAGCCTGGAGTTGAGCCGGCGTTTTGCCAGCCGCTATGACTTCACCGACAAGGGCCAGGGTTATCTTTCCATTCGGCAGGATGGTCTGGGTTTCATTAATGTCATTAAATTGGCTGGCATAAGGAAATTTGATTTCAAGAATATCGCCCGGCGCAAGGACAATATCCGATTCCGGTACTTCTGCGGGTATAGCGGAGGGGGCTTTGGAGCCGGTCGACTGGCACCCAAAAAGAATAAGTGAGATAAAAAATAAAAGAAGAAAACGGCGGTTTTGCGGGAATAAGTTCGGCATGCGAGACTCCATGATTAATATTTTTAATACTTAAACAGGAGAAAGCGTAAATTTTTAAGAATCAATTGCAGAGTCGAAGCTGACCAAATTTTTAGTTGAAGACCGATCGTGCTTAATTCTTTAAAAAATTTACTTTAAGTTATTTATAAACCTTATTGAAAAGAATTAAAATTGGTCTTTGGAATGATTTTGAAACTTAAAAAGATCAATTGTATATAAAGAGTTTGCAACCATTGTCCTAAAACTTTACGGGTACTCTTTCGGATTTTGTATCAGACTAAAGATATAAGACTTGTTTTTTGATTTAATTTAAAAAATCCCCATGTTTTTGAACGGATAGGAGTTTTTCACGAGATTGATTTTTCTTTAACCTGTTTATTGACTTCATAAAAATTCTTCCTTAATATTTTTATACGATAAATTTTTTAGTGGCTGATCTAAAACTCCCGTTCTTCCGATTTTGATTTTTTCTGTTTTGTAAAACCTTGCCGTCATCAATCAA
>JAABSL010000196.1 GCA_011390415.1 Desulfobacteraceae bacterium | reverse complement strand
AATATACATTGAGATCTTTACTTTAGGCGAAGCTAATTTTAATGATGTTACATCCCATCTATTTTCCTTGATGGATTCAATGATGGTTGTGTGACAAATTCTCACTTCCGATAAAAAACTTTCAATTTCTAACACCAATTGACTTTTATTTTTTTTAAGTTCTTTTAGCGCCAAATCAATGGGTTTTGTATCTATATCATTAAATTTTTTATACTCATCAGCCGCCAAATCGAATTCGGCGGCAGCTTCACCTAACTTTTCTGAGGCATCGTTTTTTACAAATTCCTCAAAATCACTAAACCTTTGTTTAGCTTCTGGAGTTAATACTTGATGGCATAATACGCATCGATCAATTTTCTCATCACTTGGGAATTGCTTTCCTGGAAATGCCTTACGTAAAGAAAATTGTCTTGCCGATTCCCATAAAGCTCGCCAGCCATCCTCCCCGACCCCATCAACTGGATATTTCGATCTGTCTTCAAAAGCAACATTAGAAGCCAATTGGTACGCTTTCGTAGCGATTTCCATTTTTTCTTTTAGTTTTTTCATTTTTTTTACATTTCTATTTTCGAATTTATCACATTCCATAAGATAGCTTAATAAATGTGTCTCATATCTATCTGCTTTGGCTTCTAGTTCATTAGCTTTCGCTTCCGGCTCTTTTTGAAGTTTCTCTTTAACATCCTGTAAAATTTTCTCATCTTGATTTAAAAATTGAACCCATGAATTGACTTCATCTTGATTAGTTCGATTAGATAATTTTGAAAGCCATGTTCCTGCTTCACTCTTTTGTATATCGCTATCCATACTCGGTATTCGACTTCGGCTTTGGGCTATTTTTGACTCGATTTCCCGTTTTATTACTCCACATAATTCAGCCAATGTTTTAAAAACACCCAAACCAAAGGGCAAAAAGCCAAGATTGTTTTCTTCGGTGACAAAGATAGATCCGCTTTTAGAATCAAAAACTTGAATAGATTTCAGTTCAGGTTGTGATTCATTGTCACCTTTCCAGTTAAATTTCGAATCCGTTTCTCCAGTCTTGAAATTTATCGTTGCTTCTTGTTTAGTTGTTTGATCAGGAGAATAAATGTTCGGAAGTATTTTTTTGGGAACGTCTCGGCATGCACATATTTTTTTTAAAATCCGCACATAACCAGACTTACCAGATCCATTGCCGCCATAAATGATGGTTAATCCAGATGGATTAAATTTGATAGGTTCAGGGCTTGCGATGGCATTTATATTTTTTACCTCAGAAATACTGTTCAAGACAACATCGGTGCAATGATCATCAAAGCTTAGGAAATCTTCTTCCTTTAGGGGTCTAATAGGCGGGGTTTTAACATTGTCGGAAATAAAACCATATTCTTTTCCGATAATGAGCATCAGTTCGTTTATAACTTTTTGATCAATAGGCTCTTCACAAACAATTCTTCGTAATGCATCTCGTTGCCAATTTGGCAGGCTTGAAGCCCATTCCAATATGTCGCCTATAATAGCCATTGTTAATTAGCTCCAAATATAACTATTAACATTCAATTTGTAATTTTGGGTAATTGCTATAGCGCTGAGATAAATTGATACAGTTTTGCTGCGATAAATTGACATGTTGACTCACAAAAGAAGGCAGCTATCCCGCCTTAAAATTTTAAATCAAGACCCCGCCGCTCTGCATTGCCACCCCGCAGGCGACCAGCTATTGACGTTCCATGAATGCAATTTTTTCAGATAGAGATTTTATACTGATTTCCAGGTAACCCACCCGTTTTCGGAGATCGGATATGGCTTGACTCTCCTGCCGGAGGGCCCGGGTTGAGGATACCTTGTCCGGAGAAGGTGATATCAGCGATTTGAACACGTCTCCAATATGAACCATCTCATTTTGGCGGGCCATTTTTTCGCAAGGATACTTTTGATTGATTTCTGCCGGCATTTGTTCTTTGATTTTTTCCAAATATGCGACACTTTCCAGGAAGTGTAACCCCAGAACCTCTTTTACAAGGTCAATCGTGTTGTAGCCTTTTTCGCAATCAAAGCATCTTGCCAGGTTGCTTTTCCGGCTGATGCCGGTATTCATCTTGTGGCAGACATGACAGTTGAACCGATACTGTCCGTCGTGGATCGCATTATGAATGTCCAGGGCTTCAATCACCCTGTCTATGGGGATATGATTGCGGAGTACGAACAGCTGCTGGCGGGTATAGCGGGAGCCGGTCATGGTAACCGCCTTTTAAACTATTCCCGGTTTCGGTCTCAGACTCACGCAGTCTTTCATGTTGATCACATTGCTTTGTTCGGTCAGACGATCCAGCAAAGCCGCTGTCAGTTGCGGATTTTTCAAAAAATCACCCCATTGTTCAAATCCAAGATTTGAGGAGATCAGGGTACATTTTTTCTTGTGTCTTTTGTGCATCAGGGTAAAAAATAGACCCACCTGCACCGGATCTATTTCTATAAACCCCAGCTCATCTATCAACAAACAGTCATAAGATGAAAAGGTTTTCAAAATTTTACCTTCCGTATGGTCTCCCATGGACTGATAAAGAAGTTCCACCAGCTCAGGGAACAAAATAAACCTGCCTTTGTAGCCCTTGTCTATTGCCCGGGTCAAAAAGGCGGTGGCCATACCTGTTTTTCCAGTACCGGTCGGACCGATCCAGATGATATTGTGCGGTTTGAGGATGTAATCAAAAGAATCATAGATGGAAAGAATCTTTTTTTTGTTCAACCGGGGCTGCCTGTCAAACGGGAAGGTTTCAATCACAAACGGTTCGGGCATCCCGGCATGACGTATCCTTCTTTTTCTTGCGTTTTCCTCTTTGAGTTTGTATTCCTGTTCGACAATGTCGGTTAACACACGGACAAAAGAAGAATTCCCTTTTTTGGCGATGTCCATATAGTGATCCCAGTTGGTGTACAGGTTTCTGAGACCCAGACGTTTCAGCATTTTTTCAAGATGTTCATCCATGATTATCCCCCGGTATCGTTGTCTTCTGAAGGACATTGATATATGGACAGATCCACGTCCGATGTAAACCGTCCTTCCTGGTATGCCGCTCTGTTTGTGAACTCATTGTCGACTTCAGGCAATGGCATTTCATAATTGGATTGTCGTAAAAACAACCGGATAATATTTTCAAGATTATCCACACTTTTGACCCGGTATTGCAACGCCCGTTCCACTGCTTTGGTAAACAGGGACAATGCGGTTTTTTTGTATAAA
>JAABSL010000195.1 GCA_011390415.1 Desulfobacteraceae bacterium | reverse complement strand
AAAAAAGCCTTGCTCATCGTTTCGCCTGATGATTTAGCCCGAAAGGGCGAATGGCATTCGCCCATAAATGATATTCCGGCCACCCCGGTTGACCGTTAAAGAGTGTATTCCTGGAAGGGCGTATTCCATACGCCCGTATGGTTGTGAAAAGGGTTTATTCTATTAACCCATACGATGGCGGTGGCCGAAAAAATGATCAAGGCCCATAAAGATAAAAAAACAGTTGGGACTGCTTAAAAGAGGTGAAAAAATGGACGCATTAATTCGTGAATATCCCGTAACCATAGAGATTCCCATCGCATGGGGGGATATGGATGCATTCGGGCATGTGAACAACAAAGTGTATTTCAAGCATTTTGAAAGTGCGCGGATTTTATATTTCGAAAAAATTAATTTTTTTGAGGTCATGGAGAAAACGCACATCGGTCCCATCCTGGCGTCGACTCAGTGCCGGTATAAAATTCCGCTGACCTATCCGGACCATGTAACGGCAGGCGCCCGGGTGGACACCATAGAAGACGATCGGTTTATCATGAAGTATGTGGTGATCAGCCACGAACACAAGAAAACGGCGGCCTTCGGGGAAGGTGAGCTTGTGACCTTCGACTATCAGAACAATACAAAGGCGTTGATTCCGGATGAAATCAGAAAAAGAATCATTGCCCTTGAAAAAACAGTGACCCATGACGTTGGGACATAACAATCCTTATATCAGTCCCCGTTCTCCCAGGTTGCCGTAGCGGTGGAAGTTGTTGCAGACCGCCTGTTCCTGGAGATACTGGAGCAGTTCGATCCGGCCTTCCATGTAAACCGGCAGGCGGGAGATATAAAACCCGGTTTCAGCGGCTTTTTGGTATACGATTGCCGGCACCCGGTCCGGATGGGCAAAACGGATGCGGGCAATTTTGGGAATCATATCGCAAAGCTGTTCATCGGTCTGCTCGGTGATCAGGCCGTCTCTGTAGAAATCCCGGCCGTGATGCGAGTTTAAAAATTGGGTGACCGTATTGGAAAGTCCCGGCGGAATACTGACAATGGGGGTGCACCCGGTGATCAGGGTGGCGGCAATGCGGGCAAGGACTTCAAAGAGCGCGTCTTTTTCGTTCACCCTGATGGCCACCCGGCCTTTGGGCAGATAGCGCAGGTGATTGTCCTGGCCGCGCAGATGAAAATAGTCGTGTGCGGCTGAAAATTCACGTTCCCACTGGTACAAATAGCTTTTTACGGCATAAACGGTTTTTCGGATCTCTTCGGCAATTTCATCGTCAAACCGGTGCCAGCGCAGATCGATTTCCCATCGGTTAACCACCTGCAGCAGGTGGGTATCTTTTTGAATGTCCCCGTAATCCGGATACCCGGTCTCGGTAAAGTTCATGAACTGGTAAACGTAATTGGGACTGCCGGCCTTGATGCCCGCCCCTAAAGCGGACTTGCCCATGCCGCCGAAGGGCTGACGCAGCACGATGGCGCCGGTGGTGCCTTTGTTGATATACAGGTTTCCGGCACGGATCTTTGCCTTCCATTGTTCCTGTTCCCGGCGGTCCAGACTTTCCAGGCCGGATGTCAGGCCGTACCCGGTCATGTTGACCAGCTCAATGGCATGATCCAGATCCTTTGCCTGCATGACCCCGATAACCGGTCCGAAAAACTCCGTCATGTGCGTGTAACTGCCGGGCTGCACCCCCCATTTGATGCCCGGTGTCCAGAGATAGGAATTGTTTTCCGCTGCCGCCGGCTTAAGGGCCCAGGATTCGCCGGTTTCCAGTTCAGTCAGGCCCCGGAGCAGGTCGCCTTCCGGCGGTGCAATGATGGCCCCGATTTTATTTTCAAAATTCCAGCAGGAACCGGTTTTGCAGCTTTTGACCGCATCCACCAGCTGGCGTTTGAATAAATCGTCTTCGAAAACTTCTTTTTCAAGAATGACCAGCGAGGTGGCGCTGCATTTCTGGCCGGAGTTGGAAAATGCGCTGTGGACAATATTTTTAATGGCCTGGTCCCGGTCGGACATGGCGGTGACGATGGTGGCATTCTTGCCGCCGGTTTCCGCGGCCAGCTGAATTTCCGGCCGGTTTTTCAATATCCGCATTCCGGTATCCGTGCCGCCGGTGAGAATAATGTAATCCACCTCCGGATGGCCGGTGAGCGCGTCCCCGGCCGTGCTGCCGGCGCAGGGAATAAACTGGAGGGTTTTTTTGGAAATCCCGGCCCGGTAAAAACACTGGACCAGTTCCCAGGCCGTGAGCACCGCAGCAGACGCCGGCTTGAACAGCACGGTGTTACCGGCAGCCAGAGATGCGGCAATCCCGCCGCAGGGGATGGCAATGGGAAAGTTCCAGGGCGTAATCACCAGCCCCACCCCTTTGGGGGAACAGGATATATTGTTCAGCTTTTCATAGATGCCGGCGGTATGGGGATAAAATTCCGTAAAATCAATGGCTTCGGATACTTCCGGATCGCTTTCGGTAAATAATTTGCCCCAGTTGGCGGCGGCGGCGCCGATTAAGCTGCCGCGGGCCTTTCGCAGTTCATGACATGCCCGGTCGATTATCCGGTGCCGTTCTTTGAGGCTTTTGCTTCGCCAACCATCCGGATCATCCCGGGCCACGGCAACTGCTTTTGCAATATCGTCGGCATCGGCCATGGCATATACCGCGGTGATGATTTTGGCGTCGGAAGCCGCGTTGTGGCGGGGCACATCCACTATCTCCCGGGTGCTGCGCGGTTCAAACAGGTCTTGGCCGTCCACGACCACCGGTATCCGGATCGGCGTATCATCCGGCATTTTCATCCAAAGGTTCCGGATGCCTTCGGCCCAGTTCCGGTTTGCCGCCAGGGACCAGTCCGTATCCGGTTCATTGGTGAACCGGCCGGTCTGGAAGGTGCCGATCGTGTCGGCAAACACTTCCGTATTCCGGTCCTGGGTCCGGTTGGGACGTTGAGGTGCTGTATCCATACGCCGGCAGGATTCCAGGAAATGGGTTTTTAAAAAGGTCCAGGCCTCGGAATCCGTTGTCAGGTGAGGGGCGTAGCGCAGAAAATTTTCCGGGGAGGTGTTTTCATCCAGCCGCCGGATCAGGTATGCAATGGCGTTGATAAACTGATCTTTTGACGCCACCGGCGCATAGAGCAGGATGTCCTTGACGCTTTCCTGAAGCGCGCGCCGCACATGATCCGCCATGCCTTCGAGCATTTCAAACCAGAACCATTCGGTCACGCCCATGGCATGCCC
>JAABSL010000194.1 GCA_011390415.1 Desulfobacteraceae bacterium | reverse complement strand
TGATAGATCAGTTTTTCCTTTTCCTGAACCGCCTGATTCACCTTATTAAACGAATCCTGAACCGGCACCGGCACATTGGTGTTGCCCAGTTCAACCGTATCAATGTCAATTCCGGTCTGGGCCTCGTTGAGTTCTTTCTGCAGCCAGACCTGGGCCGCATCGGCAATCTCTTCCCGGTTGCTGATCACTTCGTTAATGCTCCGGTCCCCCACCACCAGCCGCATGGACGCCTCGGACATATCCCTCAAAAACTGGGTCACATTCCGCACATTAAACAGATACTGGTACGGATCTTTAATCCGGTACTGCACAATCCAGGGAACCACGCCCACATTCAAATCCCCGGTCAGCATCAGGGATTCATCAATCGACTCCGTGTTTGCGTTAAACCGCGCCGGCCGGGATGATCCGGAACCCAATCCGAACTCTTCCTTATATACCCGCTTGATTTTGACCTTGGTCACTTTTTCAATACCGGCGGGCAGTTTGAAATTAAGGCCCGGCATTTCCGTGCGAACATATTTTCCAAACCGCTGTACCACACCGACCTCATTGACATCCACCGTATAGACCGTGGAAGAACCGAAAAAAAGAACTACGCCGGCCAGGATGAGCAGCAGCCATCCGCCGGGAAACTTAAATTCTTTAAATTTTTCCACGATATCGTCCATCTGCGGCGGCTTCGGACCACCACCACCGCTGCCCGTACCTCTTTCCTTTTGTTTCTGCTGCAGTTTCTCCCAATCCCAATTCATAACTTTTTCCTGTTAATTAATATAATGGATAAATTCCTTCACAATATTTGCCTGTTTAAAAAATAGTAAACCGCATTCATTTCAAATCTGAATTATAAAACGTGGAACAACAGAAGGTTTGCGGAATGGGTTTTTCTTAATGTTTTAAATAACATCGCCCGGCAAGTCAAGAAAAACCGGAATCCATTGGAAATCCGTTTTTCATTGAATACGTTGAAACCGGCTCTTGACTCTTGACCGGATTTTCCAATATAGCATATTTAAACCTAATCATTAAGCAAAAGCCGATTTTAGAATGAAAAACCAGCGAACGAAAAATTCACAATACGTTCACATCAAAGAAGTGCTTGCTTCTGTTATCCAAAACTGCCGGAAAGAATCAAATGCCGAACTTGCCGAAATACGAAAAATCTGGAACGCGGAACTGGACAAAGCAATTACAGATCATGCCCAGCCCACGGCAATCAAAGCCGGCACCCTGCTGGTGATCGTCAAAAGTTCCACCCTCACCCATCAGCTTCGGTTTCTTGCCAAAGACATTATTCACCTGATTAATACAGCGTCCGGACACCGCAGGCTTTCAGAGCTGAAAATAAAAACCGGGAATTTTTAATCAACCGTCATGACCGAGCTTACCAAAGACAGCCTGTTCTGCGGCCGCCTGCATGTCCGGCAATCCAGATCCGGATACCGGTTTTCAATGGATGCCGTGGCCCTGGCCGGCCTGGCCGACGTGGCAGCCGGAGACCGCGTGCTGGATCTCGGGACCGGGTGCGGCATTATTCCCCTGATGCTGGCCTTCCGTTATCCGGACATCACCGTATACGGGGCAGAGATCCAAAAAAATCAGGCAGATCTTGCCGCCCGCAACGTCACGGACAACCGACTGGAAAACCGGGTCACCATTTTGCACCAGGACATTAAAACATTAACGCCTTCGCAAACTGGCGGTGCCGTGGATATGGTGGTATGCAACCCCCCGCACATTGAAAAATCCCGGGGACGGATCAACCCGGACGATCATGCGGCAATTTCCCGGCATGAAATTAAAATTACCCTGAAAGAACTGATTCAGGCGTCTGAAAGAATGCTGACCCCTATGGGCAAACTGCTGATCATATTTCCCTGCCAGCGACTGGCCGACCTCCTGGAACAGATGCGCATATGCGGGATTGAACCCAAAGAAATGCAAATTATTTATACCAAACCCGACACCATTGGCAAACGCGTTCTCCTCCAGGGTGTCAAAGGCGGGGGTACGGGACTTAAAATCAATCCGCCGTTTATTATTCATAACGCCGACGGAACTTACACCGCGGCGGCACAGCAGATATTCGGGCACTGATCCGGAAATTTACTCCCGGTACCTGAATTTTTGTTTGACACACAAGGTTAAAATAGATAGGTAACCAGATCTATAATTAATCATTGATTATAACCGCCGGATCACAAAATATGCAGATCTACCGGAGAGGTGGCCGAGCGGCTGAAGGCGCCGCTCTCGAAAAGCGGTATCCCTTGACCGGGATCGTGGGTTCGAATCCCACCCTCTCCGCCACTCGCAGCACAAAAACAGTGGCGGTGACAAGCAGGGCCGCCAAAGACAGTTTATTACGGAGAGATGACCGAGAGGCTGAAGGTGCACGCCTGGAAAGCGTGTGTGCTCGAAAGGGTACCGAGGGTTCGAATCCCTCTCTCTCCGCCACCATTTCTATAAAATCAATGCTGAACCCTTTATATCACCCCCAGCAACTTCAATCCGTCACGAAAAAGTATCAGCGACACCCCGCACAATGCCAGGCCAAAAAAACGCAATGCATATACATATGCCCTGCCTTTTAAAAATGATTTTGACTGGCCCGCCAGAACCGCGATCAGGATTTTGGCCCCCACCAGCATGCTATAAAAACCGACCAGAAACGCCAGCAGCGCGCTCAGGCTCAATTCCGCGGCCCGGGCCATTATGGGCCCTCCCACACTGAACCAGAACAAATAGGGATGCGGGTTTAGTACATTGGCCAGCATTCCTTTTGCCAGGGAGGCCGGCCGGACAACCTCAACATTGAGTTCAGCCCCTGTTGCCCGAAGACTCTGGACCCCCATAAAAAAGACGACCCCGCCGCCCACCAGGGAAATAATGCCTAATATATGATGAAATGCGGACAATTTTGCCAGAATGAAAAATGTCAGCAAAAGAAGCGGAAGATCGGTGAGCACAGGGGCAATGGCGACTTTTATGCCGGATTTTATATTATGCTGAAGTGTTTCGGAAATAACCAGCGCCAGCAGCGGCCCCGGCGCAAGCCCCGCGGGCACGCCGAGGATAATCCCGATAACGAGAAAATGGACCATGTCTTGACCGTTAATGCATTTTTATTTTATTTTTGCCCCCGGTAAAATGCTTTAATAGTCATGATTTTTTTGTTTATGCAAGTACGATAAAGTCGTAAAAAGTAATTCTTATTTAAATATCTGAAATAATGAAATTT
>JAABSL010000193.1 GCA_011390415.1 Desulfobacteraceae bacterium | reverse complement strand
GATGACGTTTCCGGTGGCTGAATCCATGAGAATGGCTTCTTCGCCGTTGGTAATCATGGAATAGGGAATTACATAATCTTCAAAAAGTCTTGCCACGGCAATGGTTCCCCGCTGCCGGGTGACAATGGAGCCGGGGCCGTACATGATCACGGCAAAGGATATGTCGTTGATGCGAACAATAAAATGCACCGTGACGCTGCCGGTTTTGCCTGCGACGGTCACGGACATTTTTTTCCGGGTCAGAATATCAGTTTTAAAATACCCTTTGTCTTCTATCAGAAACCGGGAGATTTTTTGTAATATCCGCTCGTCATGGGTGTCCGGCAGCGTCTGCCCGGTAAGATAATCTGTTAATTCGCCCATTACTAAATGACTGGTTCCCATGGTTATGACTGCCTTGTTTTCACCACGGAGAACACAGAGAAGAAAAGGAAACAGAATTTTTTTCTCTGAGGTCTCTGTGCGCTCAGTGGTTTAATTTTTTTAAAACACTGCTTGCAAATCAGTTAACATAATTTCTTTGATGAAGTCAAAGGGCGTTCAACTTAAAAAAAAGGGGGGACGATTGCCCCCCTTTTTTAATATCCGGTTGTTAAAAAAACAGTGATTAATTGCGCATTAACGATTGTTACGCTGCGTCAATCTGCCGTCTGTCATTCATATCCACCAGCACCCGCTCTCTTGCCTTGTCAATGCCGAGGGCTTTGCGCTTTTTGTCGATATGCGCAAGCATCATTTTAGCGATTTCATGCGGATCAGGGGAAAATCCCCATTTACCGAGACCTTGTTCCTCAAGGCCGTTGAACATCAGTTCATGGAACCTGGTTTGTTCAACAATCGGGAATGTGACACCGAACACGGTATATACACCGGATGCCACAAAATACTGACCGATGGCGATGGCTTTTTCACTCATCCATTCCGGGGCTGCGCCCGCTACCGGCAGGTCTGCGATGCTGTCGCCCAGGCCGCCGGTCCTTACCATTTCGGACGCGGCAATCAGAATCCGGCTGTTATCCACACACGACCCTAATCCAAGAACCGGCGGCATGCCCACTGTTTCACAGACTTCCCGCAGTCCGGGGCCTGCCAGATACGCTGCTTCAGGAGTATACAGCCCGGCCTTGGCCAGGGCGATCTGTGAGCAACCGGTCTGAAGAACCAGCACATCATTCTTAATCAGTTCTTTGACCAGTTCCACGTGCACATAATCCTGCTTAACCCTCGGATTGGTGCATCCGACAACACCGGCAACGCCGCGGATTCTGCCGTTTATGATGTTCTCGTTCAACGGTGTGTAGCTTCCCCTGAAACTGCCTCCCAGCATATAATTGATATATTCATAGGAAAACCCGTGAACCCCCGGGTTGACAATCTGGGGGATTTCCACCGGCAGGGATCGGCTTTTAAAACGGGTAATTGCTTTAATAACGATTTCATCGGTGCAATCCCTTGGATTCTCATCAGTAAACCCAATATGTTTTACTCCTTCGATCTTGCAGCGCGGGTTGGTGGTAAACAGAGGCGTTTTATAACATTCCGCCACTTTGGCCAGTCCCTGCTTGATACACTGAATATCCACGCCCATGGCATCCACTGCACCCGTACACAAAATTGCCTCTGTGGAGGTGAAATTACCCGCATGGGGAATGCCGTGCCGGGACATCATTTCCGCGCCGGAACAGCACATACCCACCAGATTGATCCCGTCCGCGCCGGCGGCTTTGGCTGCTTCCACCAGTGTCGGTGAATTTACCGAAGCAATCACGGATTCGAACAGATTGGGCTCATGTCCGTGAATGATAATATTGACCATGTTCTCTTTTAAAACGCCCATGTTGACTTCTGCAACCACCGGAGAGGGCGTGCCGTAGAGGATGTCCGATATCTCGGTGGATACCATGGACCCGCCCCATCCGTCTGCCAGAGCTGTTCTGCTCGCTTGCTGCATAATGTTTTTATAATCCTGATCCACACCAATGCAGGACCGGTGCATCATTTCCATGATCTCCCGCATGGCGCCCCGGGGGACAATTTTCAGCTTTCTCCAGGTTTCAAGGGTTTTTTCAGGTACCCGCTTGGCAAACGGAATTTCACCGTCCACCTGGGTATAGGTCCGCTCCAGTTCCGCATACAAGTCATTGGCAATATCCTGGAATTCACGGCCTTCCACTTCAATATCAATGGATGCCGCCACATCAAGTACCTTTTGAGGATCGTTGATTTCAAAATCCTTTACATGGCCATTAACGACCTCGCGGAACAAATCCAGCATCTGCATACCGTGATCCGTATGTGCGGATGTACCGGCCGCGACCATACGGCCAAAGTTTCTGGCCATAATGGTATCGATGGTGGCACCGCAGACACCGACTTTGCCATAAGGATCTCTGGCGTTTAAACGGCAGGGACCCATAGAGCAATGTTTGCAGCAGGCGGAATCTGCGCCGATCGGGCATGCTTTCATATTTGCGGCACGATCAAAACAGAGCTCGACACCGTCATTCCTTGCTTTTTTTATCATCTGGGCTGTTGCCTTACAAGTAGTGACATCTTTGGTGTCAAGAATTTTGCTGACAACAGTTTTTGTTTTTTGGTCAGGCATTATGTCCTCCCTAAATTTTTTTTAGTTGGTTCGTTAACCGGCAATTCAATATATCCCCAAGACAGATTAAATTACCCGGACAGATAAATACACTATAATCATGCTTAAGATAAATTCAATTCTTATGCCAAGTGTACCACAAAGTGATATATTCGCAAATATAATTCATTTTGCTATAACTACTTGATAATTTTAAAAAATTCATTTTTTAATATGAGAATATGCCCGCAAAATTTTTCAATTCAACGCCCGGGTTGCAGCAGTCAAAAAAAAATACCACATTCTAGTATCAAGTGTCTCAGGAAATCTTTTCGTAAAAGCACACAACATATTTTCCGGCTTGGTCGGGATCTCGGGGCCCCTCGTTCCCATGCTCCTGTGCGGGAACGCACAGCCTGAAGTTGTTAAATATTTAATCCCGTCAGAGATTGGATTTTCCCGGAGTGTTGGCACATTACGTGCATCTTTTTTGTTGTAAGGTGAACTTAAAACGAAAGGATATAAAATGATGATGCAACTGTCCGAACTTAAAAATAGAGATGATCTGCTGAATGCCATTGACTGGAACATGACCCCCGAAGAGGCCGTCCGGCTGTACCTGGAGTGGGGCAACAACTGGACCCGGGGCAATTATGTAATCCGATCCAAGAGT
>JAABSL010000192.1 GCA_011390415.1 Desulfobacteraceae bacterium | reverse complement strand
ATGCCATAGGTTTTGGACAAAAGGTTGCAGTCATCGCTGATTACCGGTCCGGTCATGAGTATTTTGACGTCCAGACCCGTCAGCTGCCGGAGTGCAAATGCGGCAGCGATCAGTTCATGGGTCATTGGCGCAATTTTTTTTTCAATCGGATGCGCGATAATGATGATGTGTCGGTTCATACAGGTAAAATCGCATGTTTTTCCGGAATCTGTCAAATAAAAAAAGAACGAACGTTCTTTTTTTAGAGATAATACGAGGATTGCGAAAAATTAAAATTTTGGGTATATATATTTTATGAAACCATCATTTGCCATTATCGGATGCGGAAAGGTCGGCACGGCCCTGGGAAAACATCTGGCAGCAGCCGGTTACCGTCCTGCCGGGTTTGCCAGCAGAAGTATCTCATCTGCCCGGCAGGCGGCGGAATCAGCCGGTGCGCCGGACAGTTGTTTTGAAAATCCATGGGATGCCGCAAAAAGAGCGGACATCGTTTTTATCACCACCCCGGATGGTGCCATCAGGCCGGCTTTTACCGCTATTGCTGAAAATGGGGGTTTTGCTGAAAACACAATCGTTTTACATTGCAGCGGCGCGTTGTCATCCGCTGAACTGACTCTGGCTGAAGCTTCAGACCTACCTGTCGGGGAAATGCCTGAATTAATGACCGGCTCCATACATCCGCTTCAGAGCTTTGCGGCCCGGGAAACCGGCAACCCGTTTGAAAATATTATGATGGCAGTGGAAGGGGATGCCGGTGCCGTGGAAACCGCACGCAGCATTGCGAAAGATCTGGGGGCGCGGCCGTTTACCATCCGTACGGACGGGAAAATTCTCTACCATGCCGCAGCGGTCGTGGCATCCAATTACCTGGTGACATTAATGAACCTGGCCATTGAATTAATGGCGGCCTCCGGATTATCCGCATCAGAGGCATTTGAAATTTTGACCCCCCTGATCAAAGGGACCCTGGCCAACATAAAAACCACCGGGATTCCGGATGCACTGACCGGCCCGATTGCCCGTGGAGATGTGGACATTGTTGAAAAACATGTTCAGGCCATTCGATCGCTTTCTGATAAAAAAGATCGTCACAAGGCCGAAGAATTGGCGGATTATTACATCAAAAACGGTATTGAAACCATTAAAATCGCCCGGGCAAAAGGAACCCTGCCGGAAGCTGCGGCAGAACAGCTGCTGAAGATTTTTCGGAAGTGAAAAAGGGGAACCCGGAATCCGACCGATGATATGTTCTGTCACACAAGCGACTGCGGGCCGCATTGCCGGGCTGACTTTGCGTCAGACTTTATCAATGGTTTCAATAGTTTCCAGGGCTCTGATCTGGGGCTCCTCACCGATTACCACAAGGGAGTCGCCGCTCCGCAATTCCGTATCCGCTGACGGATTTTCCAGCAGAATGCCATTTTCCCGTATGAGGGCGATAACGGTTATGCCAGTGCGCGACCGGAGACGGGTCTGCAGCAGGGTAGATCCGACCAGCGACGGCTTTCCGGCCACGGGAATTTGGGCAAGTTTGAGCTTGAGTCTTTCCGGGTTGTTGACAAGATGGCCGATTAACGGTTCCAGGTCCGCCGGTTTTTCGCTTGTGTCATCAGCGGTGCCCAGTATCCGGCTATAGAGTATGGGTGACACAAGACAGGTAATTACCGCCACCAGAATGATGGCGGAATGAACGGACGGCGTAATTGATTCCATTTCCAGCCCGATTGCTGCTGCGGCAATAATCAGGCTCAATCGTGATGAGAGCAGAAATCCCCCGGCCAGGGCATGCCGCGTGCCGTATTTTTTTCGAAAGAGGAGGGCCGGGCCGAGCTTGACCAAAAAGGCGACAGCCACGAGCACGGGGACCAGCAGAAGAGAACTCCCCGATGAAAAGAGGGCGCGGATATCAAAACGCGCACCGACCATGATAAAGAAATAGGGAATCAAAAATCCGTAACCAATGGCATCGAGCTTCATTCCCAATCGTCCGCCACCGGGTTCCGAGAGCAGGGAAACGACTGCCCCGGCCAGAAATGCGCCGAGAATAATTTCTGTTCCGGTCAGCTGGGAGAGAACGATAAAAAAAAGCATCACCGTCATGGCGGAACGGACCCGAATCTGAGCTGTTGCCGTCGCACCTTCCCGATAGAACTTCATTACGCCCCGATTCCTTTTGAACATACGTCCAAGCAGAACAACTATAAAAAACGCAATGAATAAGAACGCGATAACCACGACATCGATCGTCACCCTCCCGCGGGCGATGACGGCGACCACTATCGTGATCAGAAACATGGTAAAAAAGTCTGCAATCACGGCGGACAGCAACAGGGCCTGGCCAAAACCAGAGTTGATTTCACCCCGTTCCTTGAGAAGGGGAACCACGATGCCCACGGATGTGGTGGACAGAATCAAGGCCATTATATAGGGGGACTGGATCATTCCGAGCCGTAACAGGAGCAGTGAAAAAAAGAAGGAAAGCAGTAAGGAGATACCGAAATTAAAAAAACCGAGCCTGAGATTGCTTCCCAGTTTCTTGCCTGTCCCTGTGCCTGAAGATGTGTAAGAAGGAATGTTTTTCATCACAGCGTTGAAATTTATCTCAAGTCCGGACAGAAACATCAGGACGGTGAAACCGAACAATGAAAGAAAGTGGAGCCATGGCCCGGGATCTTTCGGTATCAGCCCCAATCCGCTTTGCCCGATGATGATGCCCATAATGATCTCTCCCACCACTATGGGAACTCTCATCACACGGATTTTGAGTGATATGAAAACTGTGATCAGGGCAACAGTCGTCACGATCAACAGGGGTATAAAATTTTGTGTTTCCTGCATGCAGATCCTTTGTTTTCGGAAATCAGACCGTGTGTATCTGTAATTGCATTGAGAATTACTTACCCGTCAATGATATGTTTTTTAAGCTGTTTGTAAATAATGCCGATGATTGCGATGGTAAAAACAAGTGCCGTCAGTGCCGCCAGAATGAAAAGCAGTTGATCGACAGGATCGACAGGCTGACCGGTCATGTACGACACAAGCGGCGTGTAAAGAATCCCGAACAGTACAAAAAACAGGCGCATAAAAACAAAAAACATCATCGGCGCAACCATGCACCAGAAAAGCACCTTGATAATTTTTCCCTGTTTTTTCTTTGAATCGGTATCGCTCATGGTATTTCAACCCTTCCCAAAAAGGCTGCGCAGATGCGCTGGTCATTTGCAAATGGCAGGAGGTATTGCGAGAATAAAGTTGCCTTTGCTGAGACAGGAATGCGCGCAAAACTTTATAAAAGG
>JAABSL010000191.1 GCA_011390415.1 Desulfobacteraceae bacterium | reverse complement strand
CCTTGCCCCTAAAACCCGGCTATCAGTCTATGACGGCCGCAGGCATTCAGAATAGTACAAAAGTCCGCCTATAGCTGAATTTTAATTTTTCATAGGAAAAGGCTGTCAAGTCTTTTTTTAAATTTTCGCTGAATAGTTACAAATTGAATAAGAAAGAAAAAGCAGAAATGTCCAGACTACTTTATAATTTAAATTTTTTCAGAGCTGAGGATTTTCAGCTTTTCACGATAGATGGATATACTTTTTCCCCTATAGCTGAAAAGCAACCACTTAAAAGATTGAGCTATGACTCTAATTATTTTCTAAAGTACAATAGAGATATGCAGGTTAACGCGCGTGTCTCTTTACCACGAAGGCAAAAAAATTCGATCTTCCAAAAAGGTAGTGAATATGCTCAAGACAGAAAGATAAAGTTTTTGGATGATATTTTGGTTATTATTTCAATTTGCATTGGACGAAATGTTGTACCAAAATTTTATGAAAAGAGACGTGATTTTCCATTATGTTCGTCAAAGCACTGTGAGACTATATCAAAAAATTCCGATGAATTAAAAACACATCTTGAAGCAGCAACCCAAGAGATTAGGGGCGATGCATGGAAAATCAAGTTCGATAATGGTTTCCATATTCGAGCTTTTTACAATGCTTCAAATATTTTTGTGACTGAGCCAAGATTCCTGGCGGATGTGACAATTTGGGAATACTTGTATTACTGCAATCACAGAGAAATTGAATTTGACAAACTTAACCGTATTTCTCTCAATACAAAGATAAACTATCTCGTTAAGCAATATTTAATCGATAATTGTTCTTCAATACCTGAAGAACGGCTAAGAATATTTTCAGATCTGAGGAACCAGTTGTCGCACTTTGGCAAGTTGCCTATAGAAAATCCAAAGTCGCCATTTCAATCAATAGGCTGGCTTGGGTGTAAAAAATATCTCGAATTATTTAAGAGATTAACCCAGGCTCTGGTTCTAAAGACATTAAAGATAGATGCCATTCAACAAATGAGCACTTTTAGTTTACTATATTTTTTGGAAGAGTTAATTCAAGCAGGGAAAGTTACTTTCTTTGATCATCTTGAGCAATCAAACATATGATCGCTCATGAAACTTTCATTTTATTATATGGATTTGTTAAAAAGCTCAATGCCATACTGTCAGGGCAGTAGATTCCAATCGATCCAAGCCAACTGTCAGATACCATAATCAATCTGCCTAAAACTCCCTCTCAAAAAGCTTAAACCCGTCTTTTTGGCATCAAAAAGACGGGTTTAAGCAAACCCAATCCATAAACAGTTTTACGCCATTCCTTCCTGAAAACACTGAATAAAATCCTGTAATGTAAGGATCATAGGGCCGGATCTTGCGGTAAGGCGCAGCATGCACAAAATAAACGATGGTGCATCCAATCACCGGGCTGTTTTTTTAAAAAAAAAGCGAAAAGCCTTAATTCCAGAGGGCTGGCAAGCAATAAAATAAAAAATCTGCTCGAAAATCTCCCATAAAAAATCTTTTTTCTTTTTGCGAACAAGCTTAGCAGAAACCGTCACATGTTAATATGAATTTCATTGACAGCCGGTTTTCGATGGAATAAAAAAACACTGTTTACCTTAAGGTATAATGTTTTCAAATAGAGCTGGCGTTTGTTCCCTTATCTGAAAAGGAGTTTTTGATGAGCCGTAAGTTTGATTTTACAAAAATGAGAATCGGCGATGTTGTCGATTTTAACGCCCGGGAATTGGCCGAACATACCGCCCTGGCGTATTATGAGTATGATTTCAGCCAGAATTTCAAAGAGTTTCGGGATGCGTGTGAGCAGGTGGCCCGGGGGCTGATGGCGATCGGAGTGCAGCGTGGAGACCATATGGCAATGTGGGCCAACAACGTTCCCGAATGGATTTACACCCAGTTCGGCAGCGCGAAGATGGGGGCGGTTCTGGTCACGGTCAACACCAATTTCAGGGCTTACGAACTGGAGTACCTCCTGAACCAGTCGGAGTCGAATACGCTTATCCTGGTCAACGGGGTACGGGAAAAAGACGAATATATCCGTATTGTTCAACAGGTCTGCCCGGAAATAAAAGACTGTGCGCCCGGAGCGCTTCAATCGGAAAAAGCCCCGCACCTTAAAAATGTCGTTCACCTGGGTGAGGAAAAAATTCCTGGCATGTACAGCTGGAAAGACCTGCTGGAGATAGGCAAAAATGTCTCCAAAGACGAACTGGCCGAACGCTCAGCCTCCCTTGACCCGGATGATGTCATTATGATGCAGTATACCTCGGGCACCACGGGATACCCCAAGGGGGTCATGCTGACCCATAAAAACCTGCTGGGAAACGCGCAGGGCATGGCAGAGGTCATGGCCCTTGGTCCGCAGGACAGCATCTGCATTCCGGTACCCCTGTTTCATTGCTTTGGCTGTGTTATCGGCACCATGTGCGCCACGGTATCCGGGGCAACCATGGCCCCGATCACAACTTTTAAGCCGGATATCGTCATGGCCGCAGTGGACGCCCTTCAATGCACCACCTTGCACGGCGTGCCCACCATGTTCATCGCCAATCTCGAAGAAATGGAGAACAAGCACTATGACACCACGCATTTGAGAACCGGGGTCATGGCGGGTTCCACCTGTCCCATTGAGGTGATGAAAGGGGTTATTGAAAAAATGGGCGCACAGGAGCTTACCATTGTCTACGGCCAGACGGAAAGCTCCCCCGGCATAACGCAAACCCGGCGGGACGACCCGCTGAAAATCCGCACGGAAACGGTTGGGCGGGCGCTTCCCCATGTGGAGGTTAAAATCGTGGATCCGATAAACGGCAACAGCCTTCCCTTCGGAGAGACCGGCGAGCTTTGCAGCCGCGGTTATCACATCATGAAGGGATATTACAATATGCCGGAAAAAACCGCGGAGGCCATTGACGCCGACGGCTGGCTGCACACGGGCGACCTGGCAAGCATGGACGCGCAGGGCAACTGCAGCATAGAGGGCCGCTTAAAAGACATGATCATCCGGGGCGGCGAAAACATCTATCCCCGGGAGATCGAGGAATTCCTCTACAAGCATCCCCAGATCAAGGATGCCCAGGTGGTGGGGATTCCCAGCCAAAAGTACGGCGAAGAAGTGGCTGCCTTTATTCAAGCTAAAAACGGGACCCCGTTAAACGAAGACGAGGTTCGGGTTTTTTGCACGGACAATATTGCGTATTACAAAATTCCCCGGTTCATTTATTTTGTCGAGGAATTTCCCACCACGGCCAGCGGCAAAATACAGAAATACAAATTGCG
>JAABSL010000190.1 GCA_011390415.1 Desulfobacteraceae bacterium | reverse complement strand
GCTGATTATGTATTCCCACACAGCAGCATGAGAACGAGAAATACCGGAATCTTTCCGGGAGGGCATAAAGCCCTCCCCTACATAGAGATCCGGGCATTATCCGTAGGGGCGGGGTTTATCCCCGACCGTTAAAAACTTTAGGATACGTTACCGTATTATGCGTTCCCGCGCAGGAGCGTGGAACGAGAAGAAAAATGGAACTGGGTTTCGACAAAACCCCGTGGGAAATATTCAGATATTTTTCCGCACAAATTTTCAAATCCGGCGTTTAAGGTATGAATAAAAATCGCCTCGCCTGGCTATCATTTGGATAAAAATCATTTGCTTCATATCATCCTTGATATAGGCGATTCGGAATTGTTGACCAGCAACTTTAAAGTGATAGGAAAGTGTCCCTTTTAAATCCCCTGAAAGTCTTTCACCGACATCAGGATTTGATAAAATAACAGGGATGTGTTCATATCTGATTTTTCCGCGAAATTGAGGGTCAATTTTTTTTAAATCCTTTTTGATTGCAGGATGATATACGGCTCTATACATCAAACACATCATTTTCGCTAAGATAATCTATTTTACCCTGCTCCAGATCTTTATTTCTATCCTGAAGTTCAGTCCCTTCACTGGTCAGAAACATATACAATGTTTCAATATCCTGTTTGTTCATTTGGCTGATCATATAAGCAATATTTTTTATTGGAATATCAATAGATAATTCAGGCATCGTGATGCTCCTTATTTTATTTGAGTATTTATTAACTTAGTGTATTCATCGTTGTTTTGTCAATCACCGACCAAAAATCAGTCTGTCTTCAAGCTAACCCCTCTCGTTCGAATCCACTTTCAATCCATCAAACACTTCCCAGAACGTAGGAAATGATTTTTCAACGCATTGTTCGTTCACAATTTCGATTCCCGGTACCACCAGCCCGGCGATGGCAAAACACATGGCCATGCGGTGATCATTGTAGGTTTCGATAATCGCCCCGTGAGGTTTGCCGCCGGTGACGATCAGGTCGTCATTTTCAGATTTAGCCGATATCCCCATTTTCGTCAACTCGGTAATTACCGCAGCCAGCCGGTCGCTTTCCTTGACTTTGAGGTGGGCCACATTTTTAATTCTCGTGGTGCCGTGGGCAAATGCGGCCACCACGGCAAGAGTCGGGACAATATCCGGCATATCCCCCATATCCACTTCGATTGCGGACAAATTGCCGCCCACTACTGTGATGCCGTCCGGTTCATGGATTACCTGACACCCCATGGACGCCAGGACATCGGCAAACCGAACGTCTCCCTGACTGGATTGTCGGGATAGGCCTTTGACTTTGATCGCGCTGCCGGTGATGGCAGCGGCGGCCCAGAAATAGCCGGCCTGGGAAGCATCCGGTTCCACCATATAACTGCCGGATTGATAGCATTGTCCGCCCGATACCTCAAAATAATCATATCCGCTGCGGCGCACCGCTACGCCGAACCGGGACATGATATCAAGAGTCATGTCGATATACGGTTTTGATACCGGTCCTTCGGTCACATGAATTTTAAGGCCCTGTTCCGTATATGGCGCGATGAGCAGCAGTCCGGAAAGGAACTGACTGCTCATGCTGCAATTGATGCGGACTTCGCCTCCCGAAATCTTTCCGCCTCTGACTTTTACCGGCGGGCAGTCATCGTTATTGACGGACACGGCGTAAATGCCGATCTGGTTCAATGCATCGAGCAGATGTCGGATGGGCCGCTGGTGCATCCGTTCGGTACCGGTAAGCTGATAGAATCCGGTTCCGAGGGCGGCATAGGAGGTCAGCAGGCGCATGGAAGTGCCGGAGTTGCCAATATAAATCGGCGCTTCACAAGCGTCGAGTTCCCCGCTCCGGCCGTAAACCACAATGTCATTTGGATTTTTTTCAATCCGGGCACCCAATTGCATTAATGCCGCCAGGGTAAAATTGGTGTCTTCACTGTCCAGCCAGTTGTCGATCCGGCATTGGCCGTCAGATAAGGCAGACGCAATGAATATCCGATGGGTGTAGCTTTTAGACCCCGGCACGGTGACTGACGTGTCGTGAAATTTTCCGGTTCTTATTTTTCGCATGAGTTTTTTAACTACTCCTGTGCCCGGGGATAGGATCCGAGCCATTTAACAAATTTGCAGTAAGGTTTCATCCGTTCGAGGGTATGTTTGATTTTTTTATCTTCAATATGACCATCAAAATCGACAAAAAAGAAATAACTCCAGTTTTCGTGTTTGGTCGGCCGCGATTCCAGTTTCGACATATTGATGCCGGCTTCTGAAATGGGCTGCAATGTCTTATATAATGCGCCCGGAACATGCGAGATGACAAACATGATAGACGTTTTGTCGCATCCGGTGGGGTGCGGTTCATCACTGCCGATCAGCAGAAAGCGGGTAATATTGTTGGAGTGATCCTCGATATTGGATTCAAGGATCTGCAGGCCGTAAATATGGGCAGCTTCGCTGTTGGCAATGGCGGCGGTTTTTTGTTCCTGAGACGCTTTCTGGGCCGCATGGGCAGTGCTGTTGGTTTCCGACAGCACCGCATTGGGCAGATGCTTCCGAATCCAGCCCCGGCACTGGGCCAGTGCCTGGGGATGAGAATAAATAACTTCAATATCGTCAATGGAACTGGATTTCGACAAAACCGCGTGAGAAATGTTTAAATATTTTTCCGCGCATATTTTCAGATCCGACTCAAAAAAAAGATCCAGGGTATGATTAATCGCCCCTTCAATGGAATTTTCCACCGGCACCACGCCGTAATGACATTTTCCCTTGTTCACGTCGATAAACACATCACGGATACTGGTCTGGGGAAGATATGTGGATGAGTGCCCGAAAAGTTCCATGGCCGCAATATGGGTAAACGTGGCCTCCGGCCCGAGATAGGAAATTCGGGTGGGGGTTTGAATCTCCCGGCAGGCGGAAATTACATCCGTAAAAATCTGGTGCAGCGCCTGGGGTTTTAACGGCCCTTTATTTAATTCGTTTAAACGCTGCATGACCTCATTTTCACGGGATTTGTCATAAACAAATCCGCCACTTTGCTTTTTAATGTCTCCGATCTCTTTTGCAACGAGCAGCCGCTGGTTGATCAAATCAAGAATGGTCCGGTCAATTTCGTTGATGGAATGGCGCAATTGACTGATTTTATGGTCTGTCTGGCTTTTATCAATATCATTCATGCGGTTTGAAATTCCCTGAATTATTTTTCAGTTATGGTTTCATTGATTTTCATGCCGAAATGCCGGCCGCTTTCTTCAATGGCCACCAGCACTTTGTCGCCGGGCCGCAGATTAACCA
>JAABSL010000189.1 GCA_011390415.1 Desulfobacteraceae bacterium | reverse complement strand
CAGTCGAACGGCAAAAGGATTTTCATCTTTAGAGAGCTCAATGCATCGCAACCCGAAAATAGTGCAAACCTGCGGGCTGTCCAGACGGAGCGTGCGAACCTGCCCGGAAAGTTTTTCGGCAAGATTTTTCGAAAAATCGGAAAGATTGATATCCGGAGATATTCCGACAATCGCCAGATTAATCTGGTCCATTGATTTTTTGGGGGAGGCTTCAGACTTCAGGATTCGATTGGCAAGTGTCTGACCGATGGAAAGAATTGCCCGGGGATGAGTGGCAGCCAGCCTCTCAAATACATCCGCCGAAATTTTTAAAAGATCTGACTCGCGTCGGGCAAAAAGGGTTGCCGATCTCACTCCGCCGGTGAGGAGCGCCATCTCTCCAAAGACTTCTCCGCGTCCGATGGTTCCCAGATCTGTTTTTTCATGATCCTGATCTTCCTTGATGGCTTGAATTCTGCCGCTGACAAGAATATACAGGCTGTCGCCCGGATCACACTGGCGGCATAGGATTTCCCCCCGGCGAAGATGGACCCATTCACTGTTCTTTTCAATATAGTCCAGCTCGGTTTTATCCAGCGAACCGAAAATATTCGGCAGGAGCTCTCTTAACTGATCGTTGCGCAGGCGCTGGCGCGCAATGGTTAAAATTTTCTCAAATGTGTCCGGCGCATCCGATGCAATGCATTCCATGGCAGCGGGAGAAAATTTGAGCAGGCGGGACTGTCTGTCGGCATAAACTCCGGCTGTTCGGTGTCCTCCGGTGAGCGCCTGAATTTCACCCACCGGCATGAGAGGGCCTACCGTACTGATAACAGCCTGGCTGCCATCTTCATCAGCCATGGTTACAGCCAGCTGCCCGAAAAGAACCACATACATGGCATCTGCAGGGTCATTCTGACAAAATAGAATTTGGCCTTTTTCAAGTTCGACAAATTCAGAATGTGCACAGATCATCTGCCAGGTCGATTCGTCGACCTGGTTGAACAACTCCGACTTTCGCAACTCACAAAAAAGGCCTTCTTTAACCGAATTCATGGCAAAGCCTTTCGAGCCGGGAAATTACTCTCCATCGTGATTAAAAAATCTTATAAATCCAAATATATAATTATTTTCCAGTATGTTCAAACATTTTTAATATCCCTGGTGCCAGAAAAAATTACAGCATCAAAAAAACGCGATTAAAAACCACTCAATTAACGTCGAAAAAGACAAATATTTCGGGGTTATTTATTCTCCTGCCCTCTTAAAAAACAAATGTTCATGCAACAATCCATGCACGACACGCACAAAATGTTTTTTTATCAACCTTCTAACTTCACCCTTATTTTTTAAAAAAGAATTATAATCGAATAAAAACAATATTTTAAATAACTATCTGATATTTTGGCATGCTAATTGGATTATTATTAATCAAAGGAACAACAAAAACCAAAGAAGGGAGGTGAGATAAATGGAAACTTTTCTGACAATCGGACATTTCATTGTTTATGCCATTCTCTGGATTGCTTGACATATATTGATAAGATGGCGCGGTTAATTCTATTTACCACAAAAACATAAAGGAGCCATAAAATGAATACATTAACGATCATCGGATACTATCTGTATATGGGTATTCTTTTGATCGCTTAAACCACTGCTCTCGACGAAAAGGCAAACGGATGCGTATCAAAAGAAAGAAAGTTTAATCAAAAAAATCATTAAAAAGGAGATATAAAATGGACTTCCTGACCATAATCACCAAGGTTGTTTATTGCTTCACCCTCGGGTGGTTCATATGAGCCCCATAAAAAATAATTTCCAGCCATGTATTATAATTTTCCGGATCGCGTGCTTATTGATCATTAAATAAAGCAGAGAGTTTAAAATAATCCTGTGCATGCGATCCGGAAAAATTTGACATCCCGGCACATAAATATACTGTCGTTTTAGCTGTAAACAAATCAACTTAAAATCAAATTAGTTTTTAGAGACCCGCCATATCCCGAGAGCACCCTTTTCACTTGACCGTACCAGGCTTCTATGAATAAGATTATCATTAATTGTCATTCAAAAATTGGGACTGCCAACGGCTTTGAATCTTCAAAGGGAGGTCAATGATATGGATCGTTCGCAAATATTTACTGTTAGTGCTTTGATGGAAAGCATCAGCAGGGAGGATTTCGCCATACATTTATATAACCGCCAGCATCATCGCGACCCTTTTGCAGCGGTACCCTTTGCTCCGCTTTATTATGTGCTGAATGAAGTATACTTTCTTCTTCCCAGTCCTGTAATTCTGGGCGATTTATTGGGTATCGCAGAGGTTGAAATTAATCACAAAAGACGCTTTTCTGATGCTGTTAATGAACTAAATCCTAAAAACGAACCTGTGCCTAAGATCATTTTTCCGGAAGAGCTCTTCGAATCTATTGTTTTACCTGATTTAGAGCCAATTCAGGGAATGAAGACCACCCTTCAGGTCATTAAAACCGACCTTGTTCAAGAACAGCGTGCGCGGATAATCTATGAATATTTTACCAAGGAAACCGATGGCGCGATTAGCGATCTTTTTGCAGAAATTGCCACTCAGGAAGAAGCGCACTACCGTATTTTCGAGCGGGCACTTTCCGATATCACCAAAAGAAAAAAGATCAATATGTATTGCCCGGTATGCGGTAAAATCTTAGCACAGGAACCGGAAGAAGGATATCAGAGCGGTTGCGGATTCTGCAAATCCAAATTGATCCTGGGTATCGAAGAAGACGATTTCATTCTGAAATTACGATAAGATATCGATAGCCCGGGGCAAAAAGGTCAGGCCTTTGTTGATTGAGATTAGCATTCCAATTGAATGCATGCAACAGTGCCGGGGAATGTTGGATCCACCGCACATTTGTAATAATTCCTGAATGCCTCGGTTGGTTCGTCCAACCCTTCAATATTTATCATAATATCACCCTCAGTATAGTAGTCCCTTGCATGGTAAACTTGTATTTCTTTGGGGCGAAATTTTAAGACCGACATGCCCCTGGCAATATATGGAACAGCGTTGAAAAAGCCATCCATCGTCCAGGTCGCCATGTAAAGGCCATTGATGCAGATCTCGTCTTCAACCGCTGTGATTAGATTTGGACTGTTGGCAAACAGTCTGGCGAGGAATTGAGACATCATATCGATCCCTTCGATGGTGACAATCGGATCATGATATTCAATATCATCGGTGTAGTATTCTAATAACAATGGCCAGTTTGTGGATTGCATTTCGACCAACGCACGCCCGATTTCCTTGCGCTTCTGATTGATGCGACTTTTGGCATGGGGCGCCATGGACAAAGGCATCAT
>JAABSL010000188.1 GCA_011390415.1 Desulfobacteraceae bacterium | reverse complement strand
AAGAAGACTTGAAGACCTTGTCTTCATACAGGCAGAGTCCTTGTACTATAATTTTTTGCGAAGAGAAAGGGAAAAAAATTCAGAGGTTTTCGATTTCGTCGATCCGGCGCACCACTTCGGGCAGGATCTCCCCTGCCCTGCCCGTAATCAGCAGGTCGCAAACCGAATCATAGGGGGTTTCGGAAAGGTTGACGATTGCCAGAAAAGCGCCATGCCGTCTGGCAATGTCCGGCATCATGGAGGCCGGGCTGACAATAAGGGTGGACCCGATGGCTAAGAAGACGTCACAGGCTTGTGACGCGGCAAATGCGGCATTTAGATCCGGCTCCCGCAATGACTGGCCGAATGAAATGGTATCCGGTTTTAAATATCCGCCGCAGGTGCAGACCGGCGCAAGTTCGCCGTTTCTGATACGGTCAAGGGTCTGGTTCAGATCCACGATGATCTCGCAGGTCATGCACCGGATCCGGGTGGTGTTGCCGTGGAGTTCGATGACTTTATCTTCCGGCAGGCCCGATTTCTGGTGCAGCCCGTCGATGTTCTGGGTGATGACCCGATCCAGCAGGCCTTTGCGGTATAAATCCGCAAGCGCATGATGGGCGGCATTGGGAACGGCATCGTGGAGCTGTTCGCTGAGTTCGCATTTCTGCTGCCAGTATCTGACGCGCGCGGGTTCGGATGACATGAATTCGTCAAAGTAGACCGGTTTGAATTTGTCCCAGATACCGCCTTTGCTCCGGTAGTCGGAAATGCCGCTTTCCGTGGAAATGCCCGCACCGGTGAACACCACGTTTTTTTTGCCGTGGGCCAGTTTTTTCGCCAGTTGATTAATTTTGTTTTCCATGATTGTATTCTCTGGTAAAAATTAAAAAATGATAAAAATATTATATCGAATTTTCAAGCAGATTTCAAAAAACCCATTACCGGTTATCTGCTCTGGTCAGGCTGATGAAAAAACAGAATCCATCATCCGGTCACCGGCAGGCACGGCGGCCTGCCTGCATAGCGTTGTGGCAGCTTCGCAGGGTGCGGGGTTTATCCCCGCCCGGAAGATGTTGATTTATAATGGGAGGAGGTAAACTCCTCCCCTACATTGGCTTTGTATTTTTACCAATCGACGTGGCACCGATTTTGTAGGTTAAACCGCCGTGCCCGCCAGTCAAATTGAATATAATAAATTTACTGTAGAAAAAAAAGGAGCAATGCATGAGCGACATTCGAATGACCGCGGAAGTACGGACCGATTACGATTGTGAGGCCACCGGCATGCCGGCAGAACGCTGGGGAGAAGCGGTGTTTAAGATTGGCGATGAAGAACTGGTGATGGAAGTCAGTGTGGAAAAAGATGTGATTGTGGCCATCATGGCCGGTGAGGATGCAGTCTGGAAAGGCACCCTGACCGGGTTGAAAGAGATGCTGAAAAACGCGATCAAACCAAAATAATCTAATTATCCGAAATCATCATAGGCGATCATTTCCGGCTCGACCCCGTAGCTGTCGAGCATTTGACGGACCGAGGAAAGCATGAGCGGCGGACCGCAAATATAATATTCGATTTCCTGCGGGTCCGGATGGGTGCTGATATATTCATCTTCCAGGCATTGATGAATAAATCCGGTCATGCCCTCCCAGTGGTCTTCGGGCAAAGGATCGGATAAAGCGATGTAAAAACTGAAATTGTCATTATTTTTTTCCAGTTCCCGGAATTCGTCTTCATAAAAGATTTCCTGTTTGGAACGGGCCCCATACCAGAACGTGATTTTGCGAGAGGTTTTCAGGGTATTGAGCTGATGGAAAATATGGCTCCGCATGGGTGCCATGCCGGCTCCGCCGCCGATAAAACACATTTCCCGGTCCGAGTCTTTGGCCATAAAATCACCATAGGGGCCGCTTAACGTGACCCGCTCCCCGGCTTTTAATCCAAACACATAGGACGAGCCGATTCCGGGCGGAATATCCGTTTCTCCCGGCGGCGGCGTGGCAATCCGGATGGTAAACCGGAGGAACCGGTTTTCAGACGGGGGACTGGCCAGTGAATAGGCCCGAAAAATCGGTTCTTCTGAACGGGACTTGAGCTGCCGCAAATTGAATTTTTCCCAGGCCGCTTCAAACCGGTCGGATACATCAAAACCGGCAAATTCAACCTCATATTCCGGAATATCAATCTGAAGATAGGCCCCGGCTTCGAATTCCAGGGTCTCACCTTCATCGAGCTCCAGAATCAGTTCCTTGATAAACGTCGCCACATTTTTGTTGGACTTAACGGTGGCATGAAACTTCCGGATGCTGAAAATTTCCGGCGGAATCTGAATTTTCATATCCTCCCGCACCTTGACCTGGCACGAGAGCCGGATATGTTCCATTTTTTCGGCCCGGGAAAGATGCGGCAGCTCCGTGGGCAGAATGTCGCCGCCGCCCTCTGTGATTTTACAACGGCACTGACCGCAGGAACCGCCGCCCCCGCAAGCGGACGGCAGATAGATCTCATTGTTCGACAATGACGTCAGCAGTGTTTTACCCATCGATGCCTTGACAGCCTTGGATTCATCGTCATTAATAATGATGATCCGATCGCCTTTTTTTACCACCCGGGCTTCCAGGAACAACAGCATGGCAACCAGCAATCCGATGACAGCTGTAAAAACGCTTATGCTGACGGCGTAAATCAAAATGCAATCCCCGAAAAAAGCATGAATGCCATGGCCATCAGGCCGGTAACGATCATTGTCAGTCCATATCCTTCCATGCCATAGGGCGGATTCGCATATCTCAGCTTGATGCGGATGGCGGCCATGGACACAATTGCCATGAGCCACCCGACGCCGGAGCCGAACCCGAAGATCACCGACTCGATAAAGGTGTGATTCCGCTCCACCATGAACAAAGAGGTGCCCAGAATCGCACAGTTGACCGCAATCAGCGGCAGAAACACGCCCAGTCCCGCGTATAATGCGGCGGAGAACCGGTCGATAATCATTTCAATGGCCTGAACCATGGCGGCAATAACGGCAATGAACATGATAAATTTCAAAAAACTGAGATCCATGTTCGGCAGTCCCGCCCAGTGGAGCGCGCCGGGCGCCAGCAGATAGTGATACAGCAGCCAGTTGAGCGGCGTGGTGACACTTAAAACAAAAACGACGGCAAATCCGAGTCCAATGGCGGTATTGATGTTTTTGGACACCGCCACAAACGAACACATCCCCAGAAAATAGGCCAGA
Source organism: Desulfobacteraceae bacterium (assembly GCA_011390415.1). Lineage (GTDB taxonomy): Bacteria > Desulfobacterota > Desulfobacteria > Desulfobacterales > Desulfosalsimonadaceae > SURF-3. The sequence goes on along the minus strand of JAABSL010000188.1, from coordinate 22,481 downwards.
AGGATATTGCCGGTAAAAACGGAATTTAAAAATATGCTGACAAGGTTTTCCGTCATCGTTTTAACTCTTTATCTCTGGATAAATATTTCTGAAACCAGATCATCAGCCCTATGATAATGAAAGCAGCCGGAGCCAGCAGCATGAATCCGGCGTCTTCGTATCCGATGGAATAAAGGTAATCCGGCACCACCTGGAAACCGAAGAGCTTGCCGGAACCGAACAGTTCGCGGATAAATGCCACGATGATTAAAACCGATCCGTAGCCGATACCGTTTCCCACACCGTCGACGAGCGCCAGGTGCGGCGGATTGGAAAGCGCAAATGCTTCGGCCCGTCCCATGACTATGCAGTTGGTGATGATCAGACCGACAAACACGGACAGCTGCTTGCTGACATCAAACATATACGCGCGCAGAAATTCATCGGTCAAAATAACAAAGGTTGAAATGATGGACAGTTCGACAATGATCCGGATATTTTTGGGAATCTGTTTCCGCAGCAGGGAAATAATAAAACTGGAACAGGAAAGCACAAACGTCATGGAAAGCGCCATTACAAAAGCGGTTTTCAGCTGAACCGTTACGGCCAGGGCCGAACAGATACCCAGCATCTGAATATTGATGGGATTGTCGCTCCAGACGGGGCGTAAAAATATTTTCAGGGTATTGTTTTTAATCTTCATTGTTCACACCAGGGCTTTTCTTCCTGCATACGGCACTGCAGGGCGTTTTGACGGAATTTCAAAGAAACCGGTTCATATTCTTTCAGGGTTTCGCGCAGTCCGGAGGACAGATACTGGCCGGTCAGTGTGGCGCCGCTGATACCGTCCACATAGTTGGGCAGATTTTTGTCCGGTACTTTATCCGAAGCACTCCCCTTGGCAATGGAAACAGAGACAAATTCATTGTTGTGGTCAACAATCCTTTTACCGACAAAATTTTCCTGAAACCACTGGTTTTCTATTTCACCACCCAGACCCGGGGTTTCCGAATGCTTGTATACGGTAAATCCTTCAATGGTTGAGCCGTCATCCTGCAGCGCGAGATATCCGTATATTTTTCCCCAGAGCCCCCTTGATTCCACCGGGATAATATAGGAGCGGATCTGATCGTTTTCATCCATTACCAGATAAATTGTCATCAGGCTGGATTGCTCCCCATTGCCGGCAACTGCCGGTTCGACAATGGCACCGTCTTGATCCACATAATACTGGAAAATATTGTCTTCGTACAAACGGTCGATTTCGGCCCCGTCATAACTGCGGTCACTTTTGACCAGGGAGACGGATTTTAAAATATTTTTTTTCCGGTCAACCTGCGCATTTCTTTCCTGCATGGGCTGCAGCCTTGTGGATGCCGCGGTCAGCAGCGTGCCGCACACCAGGCACAGGATAAAGGCAAAGACGATGGATTTCATTCGTTCAGACATTGGGAATCCTCTTACCGATTCTCAGCCGTATTTCAATAAAATCGAACAGCGGGGCAAAGAGATTTAAAAATAAAATCGCCATCATGACCCCTTCGGGAAATGCCGGATTAAATACCCGTATCAATATGGTCAGCATCCCGATAAGAAACCCGTAAACCCATTTGGACGTGGTGGTGCCGGGTGCGGAAACCGGGTCCGTGGCCATATAGACGATTCCGAAAGCAAACCCTCCGGCCACCAGATGATATATCGGATTAACGTCCATCCATGGATTTAAAGGCGAAGAACTGAACAGGCCGAACAGAAAACTGGTGACCAGCAGCCCGGCCACACCGCCGATAATGATCCGGTAGCTGGCAACCCCGGTAATAATCAGTATCAGCGCGCCGATCAGGCAGCAGAGCGCCGATGTGGCGCCGACACTGCCGGGATAATTTCCCACAAACAGCCGGGTTAACGTATAGCCGGCATTTTGCAGCATGGATTCGAGATTGTCAAAAGACCCGCCCAGCGTGGTCATGGCCAGGGGAGTGGCTCCGGTCACGGCATTGGCGGCGGAAGAAGCGGTATTTGAGACCGCCACCCAGACCGTATCTCCGGACATTTTTGCCGGGTATGCAAAAAACAGAAATGCCCGGGCGGTCAGCGCCGGATTGAAAATATTGCGGCCGGTCCCGCCGAACACTTCCTTGCCGATGACCACACCGAATGAAATGCCCACTGCCACCTGCCACAGCGGCACGGTCGGCGGCAGGGTCAGGGGAAACAGCAGGCCCGTCACCAGAAAGCCTTCACTGATGGGATGTTTACGAACAATGGAAAAAAGTATTTCCCAGAAAAAACCCGCCGCATAGGAAACAATGATCAGCGGCATCACCGTCAGCAGGCCGGAAAGGATGACATCAAAAAAATTGAATGCTTGTCCGGCAGCTGCCAGGGACTGATATCCGGTATTATAAATCCCGAAAAACATCGGCGGCATGAGTGCCAGCAGCACAATACTCATAAAGCGTTTTAAATCAATGCCGTCCCGGACAAACGGCGGCCGCCGGGTTTTAATTGCCGGAATGAAGAATATGGTTTCCATGGCTTCAAACAACGGCCGGAATTTGTGCAGACTGCCGCTTTCTTCAAACCGGTGGCTGTTTTTTTCAAAAAACCGCCGGAGGATTTTTTCAAACTGATTAAGCAACCTGATTTAACTCCTTTAAATAAAGGTGTTTGGCCTCAACAAGCGTATCCGTCAGCTCAATCTTTGACGGGCAGACAAAGGAACACAAGCCGCACTCGACACAATCGAGCAGGCCGTGGCCCAGGGCCTCTTCCACCTCATCGGCGAATATACTTTTGTAGGTATACTGGGGCATGATATCCACCGGACAGATGTTTGCGCAATATCCGCAATTCACGCAGGGCCGTTCTTCACCATGCATATCCGCGTCTATGCTCAAGGGCCCTGGCAGCATGGCGGAGGCAACCGTCCGGGAATTGCTCAGCTTTTTAAACCCCGGCCGCGCAAACCCGAAAAATTCGCTTTCTTCCGATTCTTCAATTATCATGACGGAAGTTTCGTGCTGCCCTAAAAAACCCTTTCCGCTGCCGGTATATCCGCAAAAAACGCCGCCAACCACCCACCGGGGATTGGAAATACCGATTTCATGCGCGGCCAGATCATTGAGGCGTATGCCGGTGCGTGTTTTGATGTGACAGCTGTTTTCAGGGCTTCCGTCCGAAAATGCCACGATTCTGTCGATGGGGAAAATGCCGTTTTTAAAAAATTTGCCGATCAGCACCACATCCTGACCGTCGAGATACCAGTCCCGGTTTTCTTCGGCGGATTTTTTCGTATGAAAGAGCACCACCCCGGCATCGGATGCGGGATATTTTCCGCGAATCCGGTGGGTCGCCATCTGGTGCGCAATGGTTTGATCTGCCTTTGCCGGGGAGTCATTTTTGGCCGACCGGTCCTCATACCAGCAGATATTGACGGTATCCGCCAGCCGGCGGAGCACGTGGATGCCGAATTCAAAAAATCCGGTCTGATCCTTCAGGTAAAGCCCGGGGGAAGGCTGAAACGGGTCCGCAGACCCCATGGTTACCCAGATTGCATTGGGTTTAGAATCCGGCTCGGCAATGGCGCGAAACGGCAGCTGCCTGACAAAACTCCACATGCCGCCGGCCATCATTTCGGAAATGGCCGTATTCCGATCCAGTTTTTCTATGTCGGATGCGGTGTACGTCTTAAATGATTCCGCGGATTCATCAGCATCCAGGGCAATGATGATTTCTTCAATCACCCGTCTCGGACCATAGGTGATATCAGCAATTTCTCCGCTTCCCGGAGACAAAAATTTAAAATCCGTATTTTTCTTGTCTTCAAAAAGTACGGAACCGATTTTAACTTTATCTCCCTTGGCGACCAGCAGGCGGGGTTTAACAAAAGGCAGTTTATCCGGAAGAAAGGCCACATGTTTTTTTGCCGGACGGCTTTCAACCCGCAGAGACGGTTTCCCGGCAATTTTTTTAAACGGCCACCCTTTTTTGATTTTAACAGTTTTCATAACGTACCTGTTGCCCGCGTCTCAGCATCCCTGAAGAAGACAAAAAATCTCTCGCGCAGATGCAGAGCCTTAAGTATTTTGATTATTAGTTCTCACAAAGAGCCGATAAAAAAGCATATTGCAAAGGACACAAAAAAACGCTTCGGGTAAAAAATCCGGCTCGGACATTGTTTCAGTCTCCGCCTTCCGCAGGGGCGTATGGCATACGCCCTTTTTTATGGGATACGCACTTTTCTGCGGCATACGTCCTTTTATGTAATACTCGCTTTTGCGGTTGAACCGGAATGGCAAATGCCATTCATCAATGCCTTTCATCACGGGCGAATGCCATTCGCCCCTACGGGCAAAACCATCATTGGTCGAAAGGATGATAAATGCCAAAAATCCGGAATTCAATTATTTTTTAATCCGCGCAATCCGCGCATGAAACAAACCAATACTACAGACATTTCGAAATTATTTCAACACCTGCTTTCCCGCAGATTAAATTTGTTTCTAATGCAACTGCTGCATCTGAGTATGCAGCCGCCGGGCACGCTGGCAAAACGCTTCAAGCTTTGCGTTAATCAGCTGCGGAAAGGGCGATCCGTCACTTTCAATGGCCAGAAACGGCAGATCATCAAAGGTTTCCAGCACTTTTTCCAGATGGTTTTCTGACGCATCTGTCTGAAGTTTTACATCCCGGTTCATGGTCTCACTTAAAATGGCTTCTGACAGTCGATTGGGCATGCACCCAAAAGGACCTAAGGCAATGACTCCGCAGACATCCGTGACCACTTCGGAAATTGAACTGCCAATGGTTAAAACCGCTTCGCCCATTAACTGCTCTGAAATAAACGGCGCGGCGGCATTCATAATTTTTTTCAGGTTTACCGGTTTGGCGCAAATCACGCCGGAATCGTTAAAAACAGACGTTAATTTGGTTTCATAACGATTCATAAACATCTGACGCAAATAAAACTCTATTTTTTTCCGCAGGGGCATTGCGGCCCATTTGCCGTTGATGCCGAGCAGGAAATCCGAATATCGGAACCATTCGGAAACCGGCGAGCAGATAACGGCGAACCCCATTTCAGCCATCTGTTCATTTAATTTCTGACGGGAAAAATCGTCCCGACGGACAAAAATTTCTCCGGTTAACAAAATTTTGGGGACCTGATCATACGGCAGTTTCATGGGAATTTCTGAAAATCGCTTCAGCTGCCAGGCCAGTTCCGATGTCAGATCGCTGAAACTGCCCTTTGCCAGCACCCTGAGAACAGATGAAAACGCATCCTCGAAAATCGAAACCGCGGCATCCGTATCCTGCGCATTGGCAAGCATCATAGAGTAAATATCTTCCATAACGTCTGAGATCACCACCGCGCACCATGCCTTTTTATTGCTAAACCCTTTTCCCATTGTGGAATAGGTATTATCCGATGTTAAGGAGAAAACCGCCACATCCGGAAGCCTGAGGCGTTTTATCAGGTCTTCCATAAAAATGGCATACTGGCCAAACCGGCACGGGCCGCTGGCCGACGGCATGAAGTAAACAAGCGTTTCATCATCCCGCTTTTTGTTGTACGCATAATCCAGCAGCGTTCCGGTGGTCAGGATCAATGGCAGGCATTCCTTGCACGAGGTATTGGCCCGCCCCAGCTTTAAGGTGGCTTCATCCGCCGGTGAAACCGGCGCCACATGATAACCGGCCTCGGCAAAAACAGCGGCAATGGCCCGGGTGGAAATTTTCCCCATGGACGGTATGAGCAGCGTGACCCGGGGATCCGTCATCGGCAGAATTTCTCCGCCGGTGGTCTTTACCGCGGGAAATCCGTTTTGCATGAATGTGGCGGCCGGTTTAAATTCGTCCGTATTTTTGCCACCAGTCGTCAGGACCTGAATCTGCCGGTATTGATTGACAATATCCAAAAATGCTTCAATCCGGGTTTCCAGGCCCGCGTCCGCGGTATGGCTGTCCAGTTCCAGGGTTAAAGACGGTTTGCGCCCCATAATGGACCGGAAATAGGAAATCAGAAAAGAATCCGGACCGCATGAAAAATTGGTGATGTACGTACCAAACAGCTGAGGATGTTTTTCAACAAACCGGGCGGCTTTGAGGATCATCTGCCCCATGCCCCAGTACATCCCGCGTTTGGATTTTTCATTTTCAAACGGCAGAAAATCAAACGGGATAATCTGAATGCCCCGTGAGGCAAACTTATGGGGAATGCCCATGTGGGCTTCTTCCACCATGGCATTATAAGGCCTGCCGAAAATGACAATCGCGATTTTATCGGGATCTGCTTCCAGATCCGCCAAAACCCGCTGGCCGATGGATTTCATGTGCCGGGTGCATTCATGCTGAGCGGTTACGGCTTTGTAAAAAGCGGCTTCCGCGTTTTTGCGCAAAACACCCATTTTTTGCGCAGTCTGCATCATGGCATCAAAGGACCCGTTCAGCCCGGTTTGCATGTTGATAAACGGCGTCAAAACGCGGGTGCCCCGGCCCTGCAATTTTTCCAGCTGCGGTTTAAACGCGGTTTGAAGATAAAACGGTTCTCCCTGAACAAACGGACAGGCCTGAGCGTTGGCAGAGCCGTTGTTTTCAATGGGGATGGACTGCATGTGGGGCAGAAAAATAAAATCCAGGGGCAGTTGATTTTCGAGCATTTCATGAAAAAAACCATGGGACAGTTCGGCCGGATAGCAGAATGCGGCGCTGCGCTGGTCAATGCCGGTTTTTGACGGGTTTTCCGGCAGTACGGTTTGAAATCCCATTTCATTGAAAAAGGTTTTAAAAAACGGGTACAGGGAGTTGACCAGAAAACTTTTGTTAATGCCCACCGTGCGCTGATATTTATCAGGCGTTTGCGAAATTGAACCGGGATCGTGATCCGGAAAAATCAGTTTTTCCCTGGCCCGCACCAGGTCTAATTTTTCAAGATCAAACTGAAGTTTGTACCGCATATTATAATACCGGTTGCAGGCGCCGCCGAACGGGTACTTTTTGCCTTCCAGTTCGATGATATTGATTTCACAGCGACGGTCGCATTTTTCCTTTCCGCCCTGGCAGGTAAAAGATTTTCCGTAACCGACACTTCGGTCGGCAAGCTGCTGAAGGTCAAATTCGTGCGGGGCCAGCAGTCCCAGGTCCATCCGTTTCTGGATTTCCAGGGCTGCACCAAAAGCCCCCATTAATCCGGGTTCCGGCGGAACAATAATTTTTTTACCGGTCAGGGATGCCATGGCCAGGGGAACCGCCCGGTTATAGCAGACCCCGCCCTGCATGAAGATCTTTTCACCCACCGGGCGGTTGCCCTTGACCCGGTTGTTATAATTCATGCAGATGGAATAGACCAGGCCCGCGATAATATCATGATAATCAATCCCTTCATGAATGGCGGTCTTGATGTCCGATGAGATGAACGCGGCGCACTGATCATTGAAGTTCGGCGGACGGGACCCTTTTAAGGCAAAGTCTGCGATATCTTCAACCTTAACATTCATGGTTTCAAAAGCCGCTTCCTCGAGAAAAGAGCCGGTTCCGGCGGAACAGGCTTCATTCATGGCATAATCCGACGGCACACCGGAGGTAATGTAAGTATACTTGGCATCCTGGCCCCCGATTTCAAACAGGGTGTCCACGCCTTCGTCAAAATAGACGGCTGCCGCGGCATGGGCGATAATTTCATTAACCACCCCGTCTGTTAAGGCATGAAGGCCGGCGATCTGACGGCCTGAACCGCACACGCCGATGCCGATGACGGATAATTCGGAAGGATCCATGGTCTGGCGGACCTGGCTGACAATATCCTGGTAACACTTTCTGGACGCGCCCACCGGATCTCCGTCGGTTAACAGATAAACCGACGCCAGCATGGATTGCTCGGCACTGCGCATGAGAACAGCCTTGGTGGTTGTGGAACCCACATCAAGGCCCAGGATACAGACATCTCCCTTTTGCGGAAGATCTTTTGTCACGGAATTGAAGACCACCTGATCGTGAAACTGATTCAGATCGGGCAGTGTATCAAAGGAATTGCCGTGGGTATTAAAAAGTTCAGCCCCTGAATAATATTGCGTTTGGGTATGATCCAGCGCCCACAGCGCAGCCCCCAGCGCTTCAAAATAAGGGGCCTGTTCGGGAACCTGCAAGCCTGTGACGGCCTGATTTAGATAGGCAATCATCATCTGATTCCGGGTGGCGCCGCCCACCACCATAATGTTGTTTTTCTCGATTTTTTTCAGCAGTTCCAGAATCTTGCCGGCCATCATGCGGCAAAGCCCCGCCGTGACGCGGGATTTGGGTATGCCTTTATTGATGGCATGGGTGCAGTCGGATTTGCAGAATACCGAGCAGCGGCCGGAAACAGCATAGGGGTCTTCCACCGAAGACCAGCGCATGGCTTCTTCAAGGGTCACATTCATTCTTCGCAGCTGCTGGTTGAAAAATTCCCCGGTGCCGGACGCACACTTGTTGCCGGTCAGTACATTTGAAATCCGGCCGCTGCGGTTCAGCACATAGGTCATAAATGTTTCACCGCCGGCCGAAACCACGGCCGGAGAGTCGATGCCGGGCTTTTTGACAAACTGATACGCATATTCCACCGCTTCCGGTTCGGACACGGAGGGAAAATTGACCAGATGCCTGAACCGCCGGCCCGTGGCCGCGATATTGTCAAAGTGATTCAGATCAATATCGGATAAAACAGATTGCAGTTTTTGCCTGGGATTACCGGCATGGGGAATGGTAAGATGTTCAAGGACCCGGACGTCGGGGTACGCATGACCGGAAGACAGGGACGTGCCGGAATCGCTTTTTTCAAGCTGGACCACTGAAATTGTTGACGCGCCGAGACAGATACCAAGTGCTTTTGATCGTTTCAGAATTTCAGATTCGGACATTATGTGGTCCCCGGTAAAAGGTCAAAAGATGATGGCTTCGCAAAAAGTCCAAATTCTTTGCCATCGGATTCTGAGTTTTTACTGATTCGTCAAAAGATATCTAAATTAAAAATCAGATCCCGATTCCAACCCGCTGATAAGTCCTCCGGCCTTTGTCAAAGATGCCGCACTCACCGTTGTCAGACGATCCGACAATGACAATATAACGTTCGGAAGAACTGAAAAAAACAGTCTCCTGCAAATGAATCGGTTCCCGGGTCACTTGTCCGGCCGCACAGCGAAACAAAACGCTGGAATGGGAATGCCCGCAAAACAAAATTTTGTATGATGTTTCCGCAAATAACTGTGCTGCCCGATCCGTATCGCCGGTATCAACCGGTTCGTAAAAAGACCGGATCGAATCAAAAGGAAGCGAATGTGCATAGCAAATATCATTGTCCACAAGGCGCATCGGCATATTCTGGATAAATGATAGAATTTTATTTTTCTTTAGTAAAGATATGGAAAAATCATAACCATTTCCTAAACGATTTTCAACCTGGAAATCATTGTTTCCCTTTACCGCTAAAAATTTATGTTGAATTACGGTTTCCCATATTTCATACAAATTGTCATTTTCAACGGAATCAAAAACATCTCCCAAATGGATGAAGGCTTCAACGCCAAATTCATTTAACCGGTCAACCCCCTTTGCAATCGACCGGAGATTTCCATGGGAATCTGCAAGCAGGCCGATTTTTTCGATTCGTCTGAGTGGATTTGTCTGTTCCATTGAATAAGTCTTTCTGGTTTTCCACTTTGCTTGTATAAAGTTGATTGCTTCGGTCACACCGTCCCTGCCCTGCCTGTGACGTGGCTCAATGACAAAAAATCGTTATTCTGAAGCTTTTTGTTCAAACACTTCTAAATTACGTGTTTGTTCATACCTTGTCAATTGCGCTTATCCGGCGATTTATGTATTTGAGCGCCAAAAACTGTGGATATTATGTTTTTTTTTTGATAAATCTATCAAAACTCATATCAAAACCGATTTTTACTGATCACAATATTTAATAAAAACTTAAAAGGTTGGCAGGCAATGACAAATAAGCTTAAAGATGATACATGGATTTTTGTCGTCGTACAGAATCCGGGCGGCAATGAACAATTCTTCGGTCTGCAGGATGCGGAAACCAGCATCGCTTATATACCGGCATTTAAAAGCAAAGAAGATGCGCAGGATTGTTTAATCCATCTGCCGACGCAAAAAGGAACAAAATATGAAGTCCAGGCAGTCATGTACAAAGATCTGATTCAGGATGCGTTTGCCAATGATTTTTTTGTTTTCATGCTGGATGCCGACGGCAAAATTATCGATAAAATATTTCCCGGTCAAACAGACGCACCCGTTCATTAAAAACAGGGAGAAGAGATGAAAAAAATCGGCGTTTTATTTTCCGGCTGCGGTGTCTATGACGGCGTTGAAATCCAGGAAGCCGTCATTACCCTTCTGGCACTCGATCGCAACGGGGCCCGGGCGGTCTGCATGGCCCCGGACATTGAACAGTATCATGTAGTGAATCACTTAAACGAAAACGTCAGTGATGAAAAACGCAATGTGCTGGTGGAATCCGCACGGGTTGTCAGGGGCAACATCAAAGACATCAAAACGGTTAATGCGGCAGACCTTGACGGATTAATCCTGCCCGGCGGATTCGGCGCTGCAAAAAACCTGACCAATTTCGCTTTTAAGGGAAAAGACGCAGACATCAATCCGGATGTGGCAAGAATCGTCCGGGAGATGGCCGAGGCCGGAAAACCGATTGGTGCGATATGCATTGCACCGGCCATTTTGACCAGAATTCTGGAAGATAAAAATCCGGAAGTGACCATCGGCAATGATCTGGGAACCATTGAAACCATCCAGGACATCGGCGGTATTCATCATGTCTGTTCAGTGGACCAGATCCACATTGACCGGGTCAATAACATTATCACAACGCCGGCCTATATGCTGGGCCCCGGAATCAAGGAAGTGGCCGCAGGAATTGAAAAGCTGGTTGCCGCCGTTCTGGCAGCGGCCTGAGCAGGAGAGACGGTCAGTTGTTCCTGGCGCACATAAGATTCCGGGTAACAATTTAAATCTTCGGTTTCAGGTGCCGGGTGACCGGGGCAAACACCTTACACTTTTAATTTTGAACCGGTTTGCAACTTTGTTTTTCTAACCCGGAGCCGTTTTTCAGGGACCTGCTAATCCGGCAGCAGATCATAAAAATAAATCATTGCATCGGACCGGGACATAATTCCGATAATTTTTTCATCCTTGACCACCGGCAGTCGCCCGATATCATGTTTTACCATAATGCGCGCTGCTTCCATCGGGCTTTTATCCGGGCTGATGGTGATATTTCTGGTGTTCATAAATGCCTTTACCGGGGCCTTAAATTGCGATGATTTTTTAATTTTCTTAAAATCCCGCCGGGATATAACGCCCACCAGCCGCTCGTCATCGACCACGGGCAGGCCTGTGAATCCCTTTTCTTTCAGCAAATCCGCCACCTCAGACATTGATGTATCCGAAGTGACGCTGAAAACCGGATATGACATTAAATCACTGATCAGCACGGACGCCTGCTGATTTCCCTTGAGCAGTTCAAGCAGCCAGTCCTTTAATGCGGAAGGATTTACGGATTTAACCATAACCGATCCGGCGCCCGGATGCCCGCCCCCGCCCATACTCCGCATGATCGATCCCACATTGATATCTTCGACACTGCTGCGGCCGATCACAATGCATTTTTCATTATCTTTATGAACAAAAATACCGAATGCGGCATCTACATTTAAAATATCCTTGTACATATTGACCACCAGGGACAGATTGCTGACATGACCGGATATTTTGACAATATTGATGCTGACGGAAAAATTTTCGATTTTGGTCCGCGGCGCGGTTTTCAGCATTTCAAATAAAATATTTTTCTGTTTCTCTCCGTAAGCCGGCTGCAAAAAGGTAGAAAGAATATTCAGGTCTGCTTTGTTGTCCAGTAAATACCCCGCGGCATAAGCATCTTCCGCGGTTGTGGAAGGAAACGACAGGCTGCCGGTATCTTCGTATAAACCGATCAGGAAAAGTGTGGCCTGAATGGGGGTCAGTATTATATTTCGGTTCCTGATTTCGCGGATCATTAATGTGATATTGGCCCCGATGCTTTCCTGGCACTGCCAGTCCGGATTCATATCACACTGGTTCTCGTGATGATCCCATATAAAAATTTCAAGATTTTGATTGTCCTTTACCTTTTTCAGTTTTTCAAGCCGGGCCCATTTATTGGTATCCACGACAATCAGCCGTGTCACCAGCGTTAAGTCGATATCATCAATGGTCCTGGTTTCAAAAAGATCTTTATGGATAGACAGGAAGGCTCTGAGATTCGGATTTAATGTCTTGGGCAATATGGGAATCGCATCAGGGTATAAAATCGTACCGGCAACCACAGACGCAAACCCATCAAAATCAGTGCTTTGATGAGTCGTGATGATCTGCATAAAAAATCCTGTATGGGTTATGGAATTATTTTAATTTTGGGTATGGGGAATAACCGTAAGAATAAAGATTATAAAAGCACTTGGAGCGAAACGGTAAGAATTATACATAAAAATATTTTAAGATGTTCCGGTAAAAAGTCAAGCAGTTTGCCGAGTAAAATCGCAACATATTGATTTTATGTATTTTTCATTTAAAATTAATAATACGATTTATGACAACGCCCCTGAAACAGGAAATTAACGGGAAACGGGTGTCGAACTTACTGGAATAAATTGTTTTTTTTCTTGACTTATTTCGGAAAACAATATTACCTTGAGTTAATTTATCCAGACAATTAAAAATGTTTCCTTAGAGAGCAAATGGACTATACTGAAAAAGTCAAAAAAAAAGATGCTCCGGAAGGTACGATAAAAAAGCCAGATACCTCGTTACGTATTATTGATACTGATCTTGAAGTCATTTCCCCTGCCGAACGAACACTCCACACCGACAAAACAATCCGACGAAAAGTTCTCGTCAACACCATAAATCACGCAAACTTTAATGATGAATCCGTCAACATCAACTTTCAGCACGTTCACGATAAACAGATAATCTCCTTTACCGCTTCTCCGCAGCCCTGCCTGGGTAAGTATCTGGTCTGCCTCTGGGAAGCACCGCCGAATGTTGACCAGCTCCTGACGGCCTATCGGTTTCATAATTTTGTTATCAATGACCGGCACGCCGTCATTACCGTACCGGCTGACCTGCGATGCATCAACCGCAGCGGTATCTGTCTTAAACTGCCTGAAAAATCATCCGTGACCAGCGCCCGGAAAACACAGCGGTTTGCCTGCGACAACCTTGAAGTCAAGATGATCCAGAACAGTGTCATATTTTCCGGAGTACTTGAAGCGTTCAGCCCCTCATCCCTGCAGATAAAAATTGCATATTCCGCATCCGAACCGTTTCAGTGGATTAACCTGAAAGATAAAATAAACCTGATCATTTCAAACGAAACAGGCACCCTTTACTCCGGTGAATGTACGATTTTAAAGGTGACCGGGTCATCAAAAAAGAAAAAAGCCGTATTGCAGCCGGTCCACGACACGATTCAAAGGTTCAATCCGCGGGTATACCGGAGCAAACGGTTCGAACTCGTGCCCTCTCCGGATATCCGGTTCCGGCACCCCTTTACCGGCAAGCTGGTTAATTTCAAAGTCATTGACATTTCCGGTTCCGGCCTGTCGGTGGAAGATGATGAAGGCAGCTCTGTCCTTCTTCCCGGCATGATCCTGCCTTCCATGACACTGAACTTTGCCAACTGTTTTCAATTACCCTGCAAATCACAGGTTGTTTATCGAAAAAGCATAGAAGATGAAAAAAACCATCGCATAATTAAATGCGGCATTGCATTTCTGGACATGAAGGCCGAAGATCATATACGGTTGCTGTCTCTGCTTCACCAGACAAACAATAAAAATTTTTACATATGCAATGATATTGATATGGATGAGTTGTGGGAATTTTTTTTCAAAAGCGGTTTTATGTATCCGAAAAAATATTCCTTTATTCACGAAAACAAGAAAAGAGTCAGGGCCACCTACGAAAAGATCTACAACAATGAATCTAACATTGCCCGTCATTTCACCTGGCAGCGAAAAGGTGAAATCCTCGGTCACATGTCCATGCTCCGATTTTATCAAAACACCTGGTTAATTCAGCACCTGGCAGCCATCATGTCCAAAGATCAGCTTAAAGTCGGCATCGAAATATTGAATCAGATCGGGGCCTATGCCTATGATTCCCACCGCCTGCACTCAAGCCACATGGAGTATCTGATCTGTTATTTCCGGCCGGAAAACTATTTTCCGAATCATTTTTTCGGGGGGGTGGCCAAAAATATCAAGGATTCCAGGGTCTGTTCAGTTGATCCCTTTGCCTATTTTCATGTTCGCAAATCGACTAAAATCGATCCGGTGTTGCCCGAAAACTGGCATCTGGAGAAATCCGTGTATGACGATCTCGATGCCCTCTCAACATTTTATGAGCACCACTCCAATGGCCTGATGCTCGAAGCCCTGGACCTGATACCGGAAGACAGTGACATGCCGGTCCGTCATGACCTGTCGGCCGAGTATTCAAAAGTCCAGTTAAAACGGGAACGCCGGCTTTATTCATTAAAATATGAGGATACCGTCAAAGCGGTTTTCATGCTCAATCTTTCCAACTTTGCCGTTAACATGTCGGATTTAACCAATAGCATCAGTATTTTTGTCATTGATTCACATAATCTGCCCATCGAAATTTTACACGCTTCCGTGTCGCTGCTTTCGGAAAGGTATAAGGAAAAAAAGTTCCCCGTATTATTATTTCCGCTCTCATATGCCGAATCTCAAGGCTTTACACATGAGAAAACATATAATTTGTGGATTTTGAACATGCAGCATACGGATGAATATTTTAAAAACTTCAACTATCTCATTTAGCGCTAACTCTAAGGAACCCGGACTTATGAAGGATATGCTCGCGTACAAATATCTCATGGAAAATGATAATGAATCCCTTCGCCTGAGACTCAAAACAGATCGTGCAACGGTTGAAAAACAGGCCAAATGGGCCGGGATTAAAAAAGGAATGCGGGTGGCAGATATCGGATGCGGGGCCGGAAAAACATCTTTTTATCTGAAAAAACTGGTCGGACCGAAAGGCCAGGTCGTGGGGATTGACAGCTCGGAGATCCGGATCAGGGATGCCATTAACAACTTTTCAGGTCAGTCCATTGAATTTATCTGCAAAGACATCCGGGAGCCCCTCAGCGACATCGAGCCGTTTGATTTTATCTGGGTCCGGTTTCTGCTTGAATACCACCGTGAAAACAGCTTTGAAATTGTTCAAAACCTCACCGGGATGTTAAAACCCGGCGGCATTCTCTGCCTGATTGACCTGGATCATAACTGCCTCAATCATTTTGAAGCACCGGAGGCATTGTTAAAAAGCCTGGCCGGGGTTATGGACGTACTGGTAAACGATAAAAATTTTGATCCGTATGCGGGTCGAAAACTGTACGCCTATTTGTATGATTTGAATTTTGAAGCAATTGATGTGGATATGGATGCGCATCATTTATTTTTCGGGGAAATGAACCAGGTGAACATGTTTAACTGGATCATAAAAACCGAAGTTGCCGCCAAAGAATCCGGTTATGATTTTTCCGAATTCGAAGGGGGTTTTGACGAGTTTTATGAAGTTTTTAAAGAATTTTTTCTCAATCCCCGCCGTTTTACCTATACGCCTGTAATCTCATGCCGCGGGCAAAAGCCGTTGACCGCCGGCTGAGAAATCCCCTCCCAAAAAATAAGAAAATTTTAATCTTAATTTAATCTTTTTTTAATCTTTGATGCACTATATATGTCTGTGCTATCAATCAATTAAATTTTTTCGGTTGTCCGGCTTGCTCAAGTAAATACAATATGTATATTAGATGTGATGAAGATGTATGCAATATGCTGTGCTGACTTGGGCGAACCGGATAAGCAGGTAAATTTTTTCGGATAATACATTCAGATTTTAGGTTAGGAGTTGCAATCATGGCTGTTGACGTGAAACAGATTGGCGAACGGGTGGCAAAAGAAAGTGTCCTCATTAATCAGATCCGGTCAGAAATGCACAAGGTGATTGTCGGACAGGAAAAACTGATCGACGGCCTGCTGCTGGCCCTTCTCTGTAATAATCATGTGCTGATCGAAGGGGTTCCCGGCCTTGCCAAAACGCTGTCCGTGACCACGCTGGCCAAAATGATCCAGGCCACATTTCAGCGCATCCAGTTTACTCCGGACCTGCTGCCGGCCGATGTCATCGGGACACTGATCTATAACCCCAAAACCGGGGAATTTACCACCAAAAAAGGCCCGGTTTTTGCCAATATCGTGCTGGCGGATGAGATCAATCGCGCACCGGCAAAGGTTCAGAGCGCACTTTTAGAAGCCATGCAGGAGCGACAGGTTACCATTGGCGATGAAAGTTTTAAGCTGGATGATCCGTTTATGGTGATGGCGACCCAGAATCCCATTGAACAGGAAGGGACCTACCCGCTGCCGGAAGCACAGGTGGACCGGTTTATATTTAAACTCAAGATCACCTACCCCACTAAAAGCGAGGAACATGAAATACTGAAAAAGATGGCCCGGTCCGCCCCGCCGGTCGATGTGTCTCCGGTGATTTCTCCGGAAGATATCCGCCGCCTGCGGGCGCTCAGCGATGAAATCTATATGGATGAAAAAATCGAAGAATATATCGTTAATTTAGTGGAAGCCACCCGTAAACCGGAAAATTATAAGCTGGAAATGAGTCAGCTGATCCGCTACGGCGCTTCCCCCCGGGCCACGATTTTTCTGGCCATGGCCGCCAAGGCAAATGCGCTGCTTGAAGGCCGGGGTTATGTCACCCCCCAGGATGTAAAAACGGTTGCGGTTAATATTCTGCGCCATCGGGTCATCATTACCTATGAAGCGGAAGCCGAAGAAAAAACCGCTGAAGATATTATTGAACAGATTCTGGAAACGGTTGATGTTCCATGATCCCCAAAGAGCTTGCAAAAAAAATACGCTATATTCAGATCTATACCAGCAAGGCGGTCAACGATTCCCTTGCCGGGGAATACGCCAGTGTTTTCAAGGGCCGGGGAATGGAGTTTAACGAAGTCCGGCCTTACCAGATGGGAGATGATATCCGTTCCATTGACTGGAACGTAACCGCCCGGAGCGGTGAACCCCACGTCAAACTGTTTGTGGAAGAGCGGGAACTAACCGTTATCTTTCTGGTGGATCTGTCCGCTTCCGGATCTTTCGGCAGCACCCGGAAAATTAAAAACGAGGTGGCTGCGGAACTCTGCGCCCTGCTCGCGTTTTCCGCCATAAAAAACAATGATAAAGTGGGCCTGATTGTTTTTACCGATCAGATTGAAATGTTTATCCCCCCCGCCAAAGGCACCACGCATGTCCTTCGGCTGATCAGAGAACTGCTGGACTTTAAACCCAAACAGGCAAAAACCCGGATTGCGGCCGGCATCGAATACCTGGGCCGGGTCATAACCAAGCGGAGCGTGGTTTTTCTGATTTCCGACTTTCTCGAAGAAGGATATGAAAAGCAATTAAATGTGCTCAGCAAAAAACACGATCTGATTGCCGTCTCCATTACCGATCCCCGGGAGATCCAGCTGCCTGACGTGGGGCTGATTGAACTGGAAGATGCGGAAACCGGCGAACTGGTGCTGATTGATACGGGAAGCAAAAAAATCCGGGGCAACTATGAAAAAATGGGAATTGCCAGAAACGCAGCGTTAAAAAAATTATTCCGCTCCATGAACATTGATCAGATCGAAGTGTTGACGGACAGAGACTATGTCGTGGATCTTATCCGGTTTTTCAAAACCCGTGAACGCCGGATGCAGCGATAAATCATATTCATTATAAGGTGACCCGCATGTCGGAAAATCAACCCAGCAAAAAACTCAATTTTGACCTGCCGCAGCCAAAAGAAAAATCCGGCCACGGGCCATCAAAGCTGATTACTGTGCTGCTGGTATTGATCCTTTTGGCCGTGTGCGCCAACATCCTGGTTTCGCTGAAACACGGCGGACCGGACATTGCGTCAAAGCAGGCGATTTCTCTGGACGCAGACCAGCAAAAAAGCCTGGCGTTAAAGCTTGAAAAACAAGGGCTGTTTAATGCATCTGCTGATGCCTGGAAGGAATACCTCCGGGTTGCCCGGCCCGATAATACGGAAACCGCACTGATCTGGTACCGGATCGGAAAACTTTTTCAGGACAACCATGCCTGGGAAAACGCCCTGGCCAGTTATTACCGGTCCGAACATATTGCCCCTGTGGACTCCGTTGCTTCCGATATTGCCATCCGGATTCAGGAATGTTTAGAATCCATGGGCCGGTTTGCTGCCATGCGCCATGAACTGATTGACCGGGTCAGCATGGACGGGTCTGAAAATATTTCCGGATCAAATGATACAATTCTGGCTGAAATCGGAACCCAGAAAATTTCCTCAGCCGACCTGGACCGGCACATCGAAGCAAGCATCGAACAGCAGATGCGCCTGATGGGGCCGACCCTGCCGGAAAAAGAACGATTGGAACAAAAAGAAGCCCTGCTCAGGCAAATGTCTTCGCCGGACACTCAGAAAATGTTTTTAAATCAGTATCTCGCAGAAGAAATTCTGTACCGGAAAGCCAGACAAAGCGACCTTACAAGCGACCCGCAGGTCCGGGAGCTTATTCAACGCCAGGAAAGAAGTCTTTTTTCCCGGCTGTTTCTTGAAAAGGAATATGAAAACCGAATCAACATTACGCTTTCCGATCTGAAAACCTATTTTGAAGCCAACAAAGACAAATTCCAAACAGAAGATACAGAAGCATCATTTGATGATGTCCAGAATGAGGTTTACCAGACACTGCGGGCCCAAAAGGAAAATGAAATCCGGCAGCAGCTGCTCGCACAGCTTAAAGACGATTTTGATGTGGTGATCCATCAATCCGCCTTTATTCCGGATAATTGAAAATAATAATGCAAACGCTTTCTAACGGACAATTGCGTCAGGGAGTCCCAAACAGACGGGACACCCTGACCTACCGAGAAGGTCTCTTTGCCTTAGACAATCAAGACCGAGAAGGTCTCTTTACCGTAGGTCAGGGTGCGCGAAGCGTTCCCTGACAATCGAGACCTGAGGAGGCCTCTTTGCCTTAGACAATCGAGACTCTGTCTCTGTGCGAAATACTTAATATTCAAATATAATGGAAATATGGAGGTCTAAAGACCTCCGTTACCTGGCGCCACGTGTAACAACGATTTTTAGACGTGAATGATGAAATTGAAATTGATATTGATGAAGAAGACAATGCGGCAAACCCGAAAAACCGTAAATTTGCTTTTCCTGCTCGTGTGCGCATTAGCTGTTCTGGCCTGTGACGGCACTGAAAAGAATATCAAATCCGACAAGGGATCTGAAAACTCGCAGGAGACCGGCATTCATAAAACCGCGGAGCGCGGTCCGATAACGGTCCACCTGGATATCGATAAAACCGAACTCACGATTGCCGATCGACTCAACCTGACCCTTACAGCTTTAATTGATGAGGATTATGAAGTCAAATTGCCGGGATTTGGCGAAAAACTGGAGCAGTTCGGCATTAAGGATTATCACACGTCGCAGCCGGAACTGACTGAAAACAATCGAACCCGCATCAGCCGCTCCTATGTTCTGGAACCGTTTTTGTCCGGCGAGTATACCATTCCGGCCATGAAAATTTCGTTTCAGAAAAAAAATACAACGGATGCGACCCTTCATGAGATCGAGACCGAAGCCCTGACCGTGCACGTCAGCTCCCTGCTGCCGGAAAATTTTGAAAAAATGACGTTGCATGACATCCGGCCCCCCCGGAGTCTGCCCCGGTCAAATACGATATGGTTTTGGGCTGGGGGTCTGCTGCTGTTTTTTCTTGGGTCAGGCATTACTGGTTTTTTAATCATCCGCAAAAGAAACCTTGGCAAAGACCGCACAATGATCCGGAAGATACCGGCCCATGAGCAGGCATTTGACGAATTGCAGGCCCTGGTGGCCGAAGACCTGGTGGAAAAAGGAAAAATAAAGGAATTCTATCAGAAAATTTCCGACATTCTGAGACGATACATTGAAAACCGGTTTAACCTCAGGGCGCCGGAACAGACAACCGAAGAATTCCTGTCCCAGATCCGGACAAAAAACGATTTTGACGATGCCCATAAAACATTATTGAAAAATTTTCTGACCCACTGTGACCTGGTAAAATTTGCCAGGCATCAGCCGGAAACAGAAGACATCCAGAAAACCTTTGACAGCTGCAAAGCATTTATTCTGGGTACGCAACAAGAGGATTAAGCTTTCTGATGATGCATTTTGAATCTCCCTGGGCGTTTTTACTGCTGATTCTGATACCGGCGCTGCCGCTGATTCGCCGCTATACCGGCAAACACAGTGCCGTTAAATTCTCATCTGTCGGAAACGCGTCAGTTGCCGGGCAGTCACTGCGACGGCAGCTGTTTCATCTGCCGCTTGTTATCCGGATTCTGGCGCTGATCTGTCTGGTCATTGCCCTGGCCCGCCCCCAGACCGGGCGGGAAGAAATTGTGGATATCAGCAGCGGGGTGGCCATTGAAATGGTCATTGACCGTTCCGGCAGCATGGCCGCGGAGATGGAATTTGACGGCCGGCCGATGACGCGCCTGGATGTGGTCAAAAAAGTGTTTTTAAATTTTGCCATGGGCGATGACAAAGACCTGCCGGGACGGCCCAATGACCTGATCGGTATTATTGCATTTGCCCGGTATCCGGATACAATTTGCCCCCTGACCCTCGCGCACGGGGCACTGCCGCCGTTTCTGGACACCGTTAAGCTGGTCCAGGTCCGGTCCGAGGACGGCACCGCCATCGGAGATGCCCTGGCCCTGGCCGCGGCCCGCCTTGAAAAAGCGGACGAAGCCCTCGCAAAGCAGCGGACGGGAAACAAAAAAACCTATGATATTAAAAGCAAAATCATCATTCTGTTGTCTGACGGGGAAAACAATGCCGGCAAACGGGACCCCCTGGAGGCCGCCGAACTGGCAGCCGAATGGGGAATCAAGGTATATGCCATTGCCATCGGGGGCGGTGAGTCCGTCCAGTCCATCCGAACCCCGTTAGGCGTTTTTAAGGTGCCGGGCCAGCAGCAGATGGACACCACTGTTTTAAAACAGATTGCGGAAAAGACCGGTGGGTTTTTCCGGGAAGCCGGTGATGCGGATTCTCTTTCCGCCATTTACGAGGAGATTGATCAAATGGAAAAAAGCGAGATCGAATCCGTTAAATATGTTGATTATAAAGAATCGTTTCTGCCATTTGCCATGATGGCGCTCTTTTTAGTCGGTGCAGAAATATTTCTGGCCAACACAATTTTCAGAAAGATGCCCTAATTGATATGATACTTCAGCACATCAACATGCTATATTTCTTGTGGCTGATACCGGCCCTGGCCGTTGTATATGTATACGCCTGGCAGAAAAGAAAGGCCGGGTTAAAGCTGTTTATCGATGCCGGCCTGCTGGACCGGATTCCCGTTTCCGTCAGTTATGTCAAGCGGTTCTGGAAATCCGCCGCGGTCCTGATCGCGCTGATTTTCCTGATCGTCGGCATGGCCCGGCCAGCCTGGAATCCGAAACCGGAAACCGTTGAACGAAAAGGCCGGGATGTGGTCTTTCTGCTGGATGTATCCAAAAGCATGCTGGCGGAGGACCTGGCTCCCAACCGGCTGGAACGCGCCAAACTGGCGATCCTGGATTGTATCGAACGACTGGAAGGAGATCGGATCGGCCTTGTGGCATTTGCCGGAACCGCGGCCGTCAAATGTCCCCTGACCCTTGATTACGGATTTTTCCGGATGATGTTAAAGGATATATCCACTGACAGCATCGCACGGGGGGGGACGCTTATCGGCGATGCCATCCGCAAGGTCATGACGGATGTGTTTGATGATCAGGTAAAGGAATTCAAGGATATTATCTTGATCACGGACGGTGAAGACCATGACAGTTTTCCGGTGGATGCGGCCAAAGATGCCGGCGAACAAGGCGTGCGGATTATCGCCATCGGCCTGGGAGATGAGAATGAAGGCAAACGGATTCCGGTTACCACGGAAACCGGCACGAAAACATTTCTCAAATACAATGGCCGGGAAGTCTGGTCCCGCCTGGACGCGGATACCCTGCGCAAGATGGTGAATGCAACACCGGGCGGCAAATATTTAAATGTCGCCACCGGCGCCATTGATCTGGGAAATGTGTATGCCCGTTTAATCGCCACAGCGGAAAAAAAGCAGCTGGCGTCTGATACGATAAAACGCTACGAAGAGAAATTTCAGATCTTTCTGGCAGTGGCGTTTATAATTCTGTCTGCTGAGCTGCTGGTCAATGAACGGAAAAACGGTAA
Organism: Desulfobacteraceae bacterium; assembly: GCA_011390415.1. GTDB lineage: Bacteria > Desulfobacterota > Desulfobacteria > Desulfobacterales > Desulfosalsimonadaceae > SURF-3. The sequence continues at coordinate 86 of JAABSL010000188.1, read as the reverse complement.
GCGTTCACAGGGCACCGCATCTGCTTTGTTCCCGGGCACTTGAAGTACGACGAGTACGTCTTCGTGCCCGGCGCCTCGCATCTGCG
>JAABSL010000187.1 GCA_011390415.1 Desulfobacteraceae bacterium | reverse complement strand
ACCATATCCGCGTATGAGACCTATGCGGTCAGCCCGGACAAAGCACAGACCGAGAAAAATAAAAAATCCGCTCTGGCAACACTCTCAAGTCGAGTGGCCGAGCGGATTTATTATCGATTAACGGATAACTTTTAAAAGACCCGGTAAATAATTGAATCGGTTCCGCAGTTTATTACGCGCTGATGCGGTTGACCCTTTTTGAAAGCCGGGATATTTTTCTTGCCGCCGTTCGCGGATGGAGAACCCCTTTTTTGGCCGCTTTATCAATAATTGACTTGGCGGTATTTAACTCATCGGCGATGGTACCCGTGGCATCACTGTCTGTTCCGAGAAGACTGATCTGCTTAACAACACCTTTAATACGGGTTTTAACGGCCCGGTTACGAAGTCGCCGTTTTTGATTCTGTAAATTTCGTTTAACTGCGGATTTATGATTTGCCAATGTTAAAACTCCTTTATACGATTTTTTTGTGCAAAAATATAAATGAAATTCGTACCTGATCCAGGCTATCGTGTCAAGAGATTTCTATGCCCACTGAAAAAAAACAGTTCACAAAAGCAGCCGGAATTATCGGCTTGTTCACGCTGATCAGCCGGATTCTCGGTTTTGTGCGGGATATGGTAATCGCCTGGTTTTTCGGGGCCGGTCCCCTGACGGATGCGTTTTTTGTGGCGTTTCGGCTCCCGAACCTGTTCCGGCGGCTTTTCGGGGAAGGCTCATTGACCATTTCCTTTATTCCGGTCTTTTCCAGGCACATCTCCGCCCACGGAAAGGAAGCAGCCTTTCAAATGGCCCGATCCGCCGTCCGGATGCTGTCTGTCATCCTGGCCGCAATCACCCTCGCCGGCATTATCGCAGCCCCCGCCATTGTGTCCGTTATTGCCCCGGGATTTACCGGGACGCAATTTTCAATGACCGTTCTCCTGACCCGGATTATGTTCCCCTATATCTTCTTTATCTGCATCGTCGCCCTGAGCATGGGAATTTTAAATGCGCTGGGTCATTTTGCCGCCCCGGCGCTGGCACCGGTGATTTTAAATCTGTCCATTATTGCGTCTGTTTTATTTATTTCACCGATGCTGTCCGAACCGGTCGTCGGACTGGCGGTGGGGGTGGTCATCGGCGGCATTTTGCAGCTTTTGCTCCAGCTTCCCTTTCTTGTGAAAAACGGTTTCTATTTCTGGCGCAAAGCAAATATTTATCATCCGGGACTGAAAAGCATCGGGCGGTTAATGCTGCCCTCGGTTTTCGGGGCCGCGGTTTATCAGATCAATATTCTTATCGGCACCCTGCTGGCCTCATTTCTGGCGGCAGGAAGCGTTTCTTATCTTTATTATGCAGACCGCCTGGTTCAGTTTCCCTTAGGTCTTTTTGCCATCTCCATGTCGGTGGCCATCCTTCCCAGTCTTTCCCGGCAGGCGGCTGCCCGGGACATGAAGGGACTTAACGATACGTTTGCCTACGCCATCAAGCTGATTTTTTTTATCACCCTTCCGGCAATGACCGGTCTGATTATTTTGCGCCGCCCTATTGTTTCCCTGTTATTTGAAAGAGGGGCTTTTGATCCGGTCAGTTCGGCGCTTACCGCGGACGCGCTTTTGTATTTCAGTATCGGCCTGTGGGCGTTTTCCGCGGTGCGGATTGTGGTGCCCACCTTTTACGCGCTCCAGGATACCAGAACACCGGTCATCACAGGGATTGTCTCGGTTTTCGCCAATATCATTCTCTGCCTTCTGCTCATGGGGCCGCTTGCCCATGCCGGCCTGGCCCTTAGCGCCTCGCTGTCCTCTATGCTGAATTTTATTCTTCTGATCCTGGCATTGAACAGAAAAATAGGTGATCCGGGGTGGAAAAAGATTATTGAGTCTGTTGCCAAATCCGTGGTATGCACTGCAATTATGGGAATTTGCCTGCAGGCATTTGTTTTTTTTCATCCGGCCGGAGCAAATCCGGCAGGTTTGAATCATTCGAGGGCCGCATCCTCCGGTTTATCGCTGATGTGGATGGTCTGTGCCGGGGTGGCCATCGGCATTTTTGTTTACGCGCTCGCGGCCTATCTGCTTAAAAGCCGGGAACTGAAAGACCTGATTGTTATGTTTAAAAAAGGATAGATCCCCTTTTCGTGAATACATCTCACTTAAAAATCGCTTTTTTCTTTGCCCTTTTGATTTTGTGCGGCTACATGGCATTAATTATCGTTGGGGACAAAGGATTGCGTGATTTAAATGCCATGAAGCAGAAACTGAGCATCCTGGAAGCCGAAAATGCAGTGCTTCAGCAAAAAAATGTTGAACTGCACCGTCAAATCAAACGGATGAAGGAAGATCCGGAATTTGTCGAAAATATCGCCCGGGAAAAACTAAAAATGATCGGCAAAGATGAGATTGTGTTTAAATTTAAAAAGGAGAAAAAATGAACAACCCTGCTCCCGAATATACGAAAACCCAGGCAAAGCTTTATGCGGACCAGGGCCTTTATGACAAGGCCATGGAAATCTACCGGCACTTAATCAATGAATTTCCGGATCAGAAAGATCTTTTAGATGATTTTTCCGACTTACAAGTGAAAATGCAGCGGGCAAAGGCATCAAAAGAGCCGGAACTGGCGATTTTATTTAAGCAATGGCTCGACCTGCTGGCACAATACCGTCAGAATAATGAAATTCAGATGCCGGTTCACAAATCCACCACCTGATCCACCACCACCCGGCCCTTGTCTTTTCGCACACTGGCTGCGGCAACCGTTGGATCATGTTCAAAACACAAAATCCAGTTTTCTGCGAGCGCCCGGTCTAAAAGGGCCTCTTTTTCATCCATAATGGCAAGCGGTTCATTGTCATAGCTCATATTCCAGGCCGTTGGAACGTGGGCGGAGGTGGGAATCAAATCCCCGCAGAAAAAAAGAGCTTCTGAATCGCCCTTGATTAACGGATGCTGCTGTCCCCGGGTATGGCCGTTTGTCACGATCAGGTCAATTCCGTCAAAAAAATTATCCACAGGCCCATTGGCAATCTGCAGCACGCCCTGTTCGAGCAGCGGCATATAATTTTCCGGCATATAACTGGACCGGTCACGGACAGACGGATTAAAGGCCAGGTCCCATTGGGCCTGCTGAACATGATAAACCGCATTGGGAAATGTGGCCACGGTCTTTCCGTCAGATATTGTCGTGGAACCCCCGGCATGATCAAAATGTAGATGGGTAAGGATCACATCGGTAATATCGTTCACAGTCAGTCCATGCGGTGCCAGGCGTTGTGCCATGGAAGCGGCCGGGGCCTGCATATCATAAATTTTCATTAATTTTTCAGGGAGCTTATCTCCG
>JAABSL010000186.1 GCA_011390415.1 Desulfobacteraceae bacterium | reverse complement strand
TCTTTATCGCGAAGTTCATTTTCCAGTTCCTTTTTGAGGTTGGAATGGGCCGCACCTTTTGGGGGCTCATGCGCTTTTTCAACCGGCTGTTCGTTCAGGTCATACTCTTCAAATAGCACGAGGAAGGCATTTTCCTGCCCTTCTTCCTCAACAATGCGTGCCGACAGAAATACTTGTCGCTGCTCTCCTTCCACAGAAAGATTTACCGGTTTTGAGCGTATTGCTTTTTTCTTTTCTTTCGAGGAATGAAGAATTGAACGCAGATCAAGCGCCAGTTCCTGCCTGACGAGCTTAAAAATATCGCGGCTGGGTTCGCCTCCGGGCATTCTGAGATAACGTCCGGCGGTTTCAGAAACATGCAGCAACTGGTAATCGATACTGATTAAGAGACTGGGCGGCCCGTAACGTTCAACTGCTTTATGGTGCAGGGCGCCCATGGAAATTAAATCTTCTTTATCGGTAGTAATATTTTCAGGAGAATGGTTTTTTGTCACGGGAAAAACAGGCAGCCACGGCTCCGGACTCACCACATCTTTCCGGATATAAACAGATAACTCTTTATTTTTCGTTTTAAACAAATCGGTACGATTGAGGGTTTCGGAAGTCCCCAGTACCAGGTATCCGCCTGGCGCCAGGGCATAATGCAGCAATTCAAAAACATTCTGTTGCGTCTCCTTTTTCAGGTAAATCAAGAGGTTGCGGCACATGACCAAATCGATGCGTGAAAACGGCGGATCGCCCAGAAGGTTGTGGGGCGCAAAAACAACCATTTCCCTGATTTCCTTGCGAATGCGGTACCCGTCATCCTGCCGGGTAAAAAACCGCTTCAGCCGTTCGGAGCTGATATCCGCATTTATATCGCCGGTGAAATAACCTTCCCGTGCCTTTTTTAATGAAAGCTCGTGCAAATCAGATGCAAAAATCTGGATATCGTGGATCGCCTTCACTTCCGATGCCGCTTCATACAGCAATATGGCCAGTGAATAGGCTTCTTCGCCGGTGGCACAGCCAACCGACCAAACCCGTATCGGGGCACCGCTTTTTTTGTTTTCAAAAATTTTAGGAATTACAGATTTTTCGAGGTATTCATATACTTCTTTATCTCTGAAAAAGCTGGTTACATTAATCAGGAAGTCGTCGGACAGTGTCTGCACCTCATCCGGATTTTTCCGCAACTGTTCCAGGTAACCAGATAACTCTTCGGTTTGGTAGATTTGCATTCTTCGCTGCATCCGGCGCATGAGCGTCGACTGCTTATAGCGTGAGAAGTCGCGTCCGGTGCGGGCTTTTATATGGGAAAAAACACGCTGGAAAAGCCTGAATTCATTCTGATCGAGATCTTTCTCGTTTTCAGGTAGTTTATTAATGCGGGAGTCGGTTTTAATAAACCGCACAAGGTAATCGGGGATTTCGTCCAATGGCAGTACCAAATCCATCAGTCCGGTAGCAATTGCGCTTTGGGGCATGCCGTCGTATTCGGCATCCGCGGGATCCTGCACAATGGTAAGGCCGCCTTTTTCCTTGATTGCTTTCATCCCCAGTGTACCATCGGAGCCGGTTCCGGTTAAAATAATCCCGATAGCGTTGCCGTCGTGGGTTTTGGCAAGCGTACGGAAGAAATGATCGATGGGTGCGCGCTCGCCGCGTTTTTCCTCCAGGTCAGACAGCCGCAGGTGCGTATCGATGGTATTCAGGTTCGATTTGGGTGGAATTACATATACATGGTTTTTTTTAATCTCTGTGGTTTCAGTTACCTGTTGCACCTGCATTTTTACATGTGGCTGCAGCAATTCGGCCAGCATGCTTTTGTGTTCGGGCGAAAGGTGCACAACCACAACAAATGCAATCCCGCTGTCGTCGGGCACCATGCTGAAGAATTTTTTAAGTGCGTTAAGCCCACCGGCCGAGGCGCCGATGCCAACAATGGTTAATAAGTCTTTTTTTTTGGTTTGCCTGTTTGTATTTGCTTTAGTCATTTTTTCCCGATTTTTTTTGAAATGGCAATGTAATTTATAAAACAATAATTTCGCTTAAAGTTAAACAAATCATATGATAATTTGAAAAAAGGCGGACTTCGATCCGCGGATTTGGTGTGCTGTTGGAAACATGGGCTGAAAAAATACTTTGCAGGTGCGGGGTTGGGAATTTGCCTCGGCAAAAGAAATCCGGAGGATTTCAATGTTTAAAGAAAATGATAATATGTGTGGGTGCGACCCTGGCCAGGGTCGAATGTGGGATGGTGGATTTTGTTTGTCCCGGTCTGTCAGCGTCGGAAGACCTGACAACGTTAAGAACCAACTTATTTAATTTTTATTTACCCCCTGGATGGATAAATCCATCCTTGTCCCCCTCCACGGAGGGGGACAATCGCTCCGACTCATGCGTGCTGCAAAATAAAAGAAGATGGATTTTTTGTTTGCCCCGACCTGTCAGCGTCGGAAGACCTGACAGCGTCAAGCTGAAAAAAGATACTGTTCGGAAAACCGCGCCGGGGGCTAATTATTTATGATTTGCGAAATGAGAAACAGGTTGAAAAACTTTACCGGATTGAAAATGAATAAAATGAATGAATTAAAGACAAGAAAAACAGGGTGCCGGGTTTTGGTTGGCTATTATCTTTGATGCATATAAAATAATTCGGATAACGTACTCCGGATTTCAAACTAAAAAAACAGAAACAGGATGAATTTTTAAGACTATACATAATTAAAACCACTCCCATTATGATTGAATATGCAAAACAAATTCTGCCAAAAGTAAGCCACTGGAAAGATTTATTCCGGAAAGAGCTGATTAAATGCCTTGAATGGGCCGAGCCGGCAAGTCGCGATGAAATATATGAATGGTGCTTTCGGAATTACAATCATTTACACGAAGATGTTCTGGAAGAAGTATTGCAAAACAGAGAGAAAAAAACTCAGCAATTCAGAAAAATTAAAAATATAAAATCTTCAACAGCCATTGCTGTTTACCGAAACCCCGATTTTGTGAGTTCCCGGGAAAAACAGCTTGAAAAACATTAGGCTGAATTTTCAATAAAAAAGAATGAACAAAATGAACAGTTAAATGAACAAAAAATTTATTTGCAAATAATTGAATGTTGCTGTAACTTTATCATTCACAACTTTTTAAAACAAATAGTATGAAATTATCCTCGAAAAAACCAAAAATGAATTTTCATCCGGAAGCAGGTCCGGAGCGAAAATTAACCTCCGGCGAAAAATTCAGCAAGCAAAAGAACAAGCCCACTGTATTCAACAAAAGAAGAGACCCGCTTTCTTTTGTTGTCGGTTGGCAGTTAACTGATAAACAAGATTAAAAATATACCGTTTTTCCGGCCATTAAATTAAATAAC
>JAABSL010000185.1 GCA_011390415.1 Desulfobacteraceae bacterium | reverse complement strand
TATGGCAATCGTGCCCGGCGGCGTAACCACCACGCCATCAGCCGACAAGATCACCTCTTTTCTGAGCGGGTTGAACGAAATTCGCAGATTCATCGATAATGTGTATCTGCCTGATATACTGATGATCGCCCGGACATATAAAGATTATTTTGCGATCGGCAAAGGCGCTGATAGCTTCCTGTCTTACGGCGTGTTCGATCTTGAAGCGCGCTGCGGAACTCCGGTTGACCGCAGCTGTTTCCTGCCCCAGGGTGTTATAGACAGTTCCTTGAACAAGGCGGATACAGATCTGGCGAAAATAACCGAGGAAGTCACGCATTCCTGGTACGATGATCAAGGGGGAAACACCCATCCTTCCAGGGAAAAAACAACCCCTCTCGAAGGAAAAAAACAAGCCTGTTCGTGGGTGAAGTCGCCGCGTTATCAGGGCAAAGTCACGGAGGTGGGTCCGCTTTCCAGGATGCTCGCTGCGTATGTTTCTGACCATAACGGCGCAAAAAACATCATCAATTCCGTATTGTCGGAAGTTGGCGCTCAACCGTCTGATCTGCTTTCGGTCTGCGGAAGACATGCGGCACGGGCAATTGAAGCCAAGCTGATAGCCGATGCCATGGCAGAGTGGGTTTTACAGGTCAAGCCCGGGGCGCCTGTTTACGTCGATTATCAGCTGCCTGATCAGGCAGAGGGGGTCGGCATTACGGACGCGCCAAGGGGCGCACTGGGCCACTGGATCAAGATAGCAGACAAAAAAATCGCAAATTATCAGCTCGTGGCACCGACCACATGGAATGCCTCACCAAAAGATGCCGGAAATAATCCGGGCCCCATGGAGCAGGCCATACTGGGCACCAGGGTTCGGGATGAGAACAATCCATATGAAATTGTAAGAATCCTGCGGTCATTCGATCCGTGCCTTGCCTGCGCCGTGCATGCTGTGGACGTTAAGGGACGTAATTTAAGAGAATACAAAATTTCCTAGCAGGGGCGCAATCCATGACGAATGAGGCCGTTCAAAGGAGAAAAAGCAATGCTTGTCAGTGAAATGAAGCCGGATGAAGAAATCCTGGATATGCTCGATATGGCTCACAGCATATATCTTGTGGGATGTAACGGATGCGCCGAGGTATGCAAAACAGGGGGAGCAAAAGCGGTGGCGGCGTACCGAAAATTTCTGGAGACGCAGGATAAACAAGTGCCCGGGATATGCAATGTAGACTTTCTTTGCAATAAAGTGCTTACCGGCACAAGGCTGGTCAGAGAGATTGAGCCGATTGACCGGTCAGAAGCGATTCTGGTTTTTTCCTGTGGCGTGGGCGTACAGGTGGCAGGCGCGGTTGTGGACAAGCCGGTTTTTCCGGCGGCCAATACAATATCGATGGGGGGGCATTTCGGGCTGTGGCCGGGAGCAGAAAAATGCGCGCAATGCGGTAACTGCGTGCTTGGCTATACCGGTGGTATATGCCCCGTAACCGGTTGTGCCAAAAGTCTGGTGAACGGACAGTGCGGCGGAACCACCCGCGACGGCGACTGCGAGGTGGAAAAAGGCCGGCCCTGTGCCTGGTTACAGATTTACGAGCGCCTGAAGACAATCGACAGGCTCGATCTTTACCGCCGGATACTGGCGCCGCAGGACAAGTCCAAATTAATGCCGGAAGTGAAACAGAGAAAAACCCTTTACTGGGCCATCGATCAGGATGTGAAACCCAAAGAGTGATCATGGTCCCTGTATGTTGGAAAAAGAGGATACAATGAACGTCAGTCAGCTGCAACACAAATTTGAAAACAGGTCATTCGCGGTGACCGGTGAAACAGGTCCTCCCAAGGGAACAAACGTGAACCGATGTCTGCACAGGGCTGAAAAATATCTTAAGGGCAGATGTAATGCGGTTAACGTGACTGACAATCAAAGCGCGATTATGCAAACAGGATCTCTGGCCACCTGTCGCCTGCTCATGGACCTGGGCATGGAACCGGTTTTCCAGATGGTGTGCCGTGATAGAAATGCGATTGCATTGCAATCCGACATACTGTCTGCATACGCCCTTGGCATCCGCAATATACTGGCCCTTACCGGTGACCACCAGGCCCTGGGCGACCATCCTCAGGCATCCGGGGTGTTTGACCTCGATTCGGTAAGTTTATTGAAGGCCCTTTGCAGTCTGGAATCCGGCAGGGATATTTCCGGCAATGCGTTGGACGGTGCCCCGAAATTCTGCAGGGGGGCTGTTGTTACGCCGGGTGCAGAGCCCGTGGAGCCCCAGATCATCAAAATGGAAAAGAAGGTTGAAGCCGGCGCACAGTTTTTCCAGACACAGGCTGTTTATGACATCAAGCAGTTTGAAACGTTCATGAAACGGGTTGAAAAATTCAATGTTCCCGTTCTGGCCGGCCAGGTGATTCTGAAATCAGCTGGAATGGCGCGGTTCTTGAATGCCAACGTCTCCGGAATAAACGTACCTGAGCATCTTATATCCAAATTGCAAAAAGATAAAGAAGCTGCCAAATCCGGTCAAACAGGAGCGAGAATTTGTGCGGACTTTGTAAAGGAAGCCAAAGCAATGTGCCAGGGTGTCCATTTGATGACGCTGGGCTGGGATCATCTTGTGCCGGATATTTTTGAGATGGCAGATTTAGGCTGAACGGGCCGGCATTTCCAGACGATTGCAGCGGGAAATTGCACGTTCTTATCCAAAACACGATGATGGGCGATCATATCGACCGGTCAGTGGAGCAACCCGAGTACGCCGATAATAATGAGGTAACCGGCAACGATATAATTCAATAATTTCGGCATAACAAAAATCAATATGCCGGCGATAAGAGATACTACCGGTTGTGGTGAGATGTCAATTTGCATGGCTTCATCCTTTCCTGGCTTGCATGAACCGGTATTTCATCCGTTCATGGAATCGATTATGGGGTAAACGTTTCATTGCTTCTTGCTAAATTCTAATTCAATCTTTGTGCCAGTATTGAAACATTCACGTTTTTTCTCACATCTCATTGATTTGATTTAATAAATCAGTTTCAAAAGGACTATCGGGTTGCCATGAACAGCCATAAAAACAAGAGCATATGCGACCAGTGGCCATATATGGCCGATTTTTGATATAGTTTGTTTTTAAGGAGGTCTCAGCGGGGCAGAATTTCTGTCACGCCGCCTTTTTTATCATCAACTCTCTTGTTTTTGCTACTTCCGTACTCTCCACATACTCATCAAAGGTCATCAACCGGTCGATAGTACCGGCGGGTGTGAGCTCGATTACCCGGTTGACAAGCGTATTGACAAACTCATGATCATGGGAGGTAAAAAGCACCACCTCCGGAAAATGGATCAGGCCGTTATTCAATGCCGTGATG
>JAABSL010000184.1 GCA_011390415.1 Desulfobacteraceae bacterium | reverse complement strand
CAGGCACCGGTATCATCACCGGCGCCGGCAGGCCGGCCTGCCGGGCGAAGATGGCAAACAGATCTTTGTAGGACACGATATCAGGACCTCCGATGTCAAAGGTCAGGCCACGGGTTTCCGGGTGTTCCAGACAGCCTTTGAGGTACCCCAGCACATTGGTGACGGCAATGGGCTGGGTGGGCATGCGCACCCATTTCGGGGTGATCATGATTGGCAGCCTTTCCGCCAGATACCGCAGGATTTCGAAACTGGCGCTGCCGGACCCTAAGATCATGGCGGCCCGGAGTATGGTGGTCGGCACCGGCCCGCTCTGCAGGATTTGCCCCACTTCGTTTCTGGACACCAGATGCCTGCTGATATTTTTGTGGTGGATATCCCCCAGGCCCCCCAGATAGATGATATGTTCGGCCCCCTGGTCTGTGGCGGCCCGAACCATGTTCGCGGCCCCGGTTTTGTCCGCATCCCGGTATGCGCCTTTCCGGGATATCATGGAGTGCACCAGGTAATAGATGGTGCCGCACCCGGCCAAGGCCTTTTGCAGGGAACCTGTGTCCATGATATCCCCTGTGACCAGTTCCACATTGTCATCACTGCCCCAGGGCCGGCCCGCCATTTTTGCAATGGTTCTCCCCATGGCCCGGACCTTGTACCCGGCATCCAGCAAAAGGGGAATCAGCCGGCCGGCCACATATCCTGTGGCGCCGGTCACCAGAACGGGTTTGTCTGTTTTTTTATGCATAGGTGGCCCCTGGTTATAGTTTTTTAGTAAATTACCAAACCCCATGGGAAAACACCACAAAAATATGGGTGCGGTGATCCGCTTGCCGGCCATCTTATGTATTGCGTACAGCTGTATCAATGGCTACACAGAGCGATCGAAAACCTGTTATGCTTATGGCAAATATCCAGGTCCGGTCATTGGGCTTGTCTTCAGGGCCATTATCTGGTAACACCTCGGGAATGGGGCCGCTTTTTGGGGAAAACCAGGAAATAAGGAAACTGCCGTGGATATCCGGACCCTGAAGCTGTTTTGCCACCTGGCCCGGACCCTGCATTTTGCCTGAACTGATCCGTCGGCACAGAAAGCAGCATCCCAGGGTGCAGATCCGGCTGGAGACCGGGGATGCGGCCCGGGCCCTGTCAAAACTGGCCCGGCGGGAAGCGGATGCGGTGATTGCGGCCCTGCCTGATTTTGTAATTGGATTGTGCACCCGGCAGAAAAACCTGGCCAGCCCGCGCATCAGGACCCTGTGATCCCTGGCCCAAAACGCTGTATCCACGTGATATGGAGAAAAACATGAAAAAAAACTTGTTATCCGGCCTTCTTACAGCCCTCTTTTCGATTGTTCTTGTCTTATTTCATGCCAGTGCATGGGCCCAAAAAAGTCCGTATGACTGGGCATTGATCCAATTGGATTATATAAGACAAGAAAAGGTGGACCATCTGAAAAGATTTACCCAGCGCTTGCATGATCTGGCTCAAAAAGCTTCAGATGACAAACGGGTGGTCGCTTTTTTTGAAATGAACAGACACTATCACTATGCTTCCATAAACGATAAACCTCCTGCCTCACTGACAGACAAGGTTGAAGAGATGCGTCAGGATTTTAACCAATACTATATTTTTAATTATTTCAGCTTTTATGATATTTTATTTGTCGATACACTAGGAACAGTATTCTATAGTATCCGGAAGGAAAAGGATACGTATCTGAATCTGGTCAATGAGAAAGAATTTGCTGGTGTTCTTGGGGACGTTATTGCACAAAAACCTGAACAGGAAATTTTTATTGATTTTTATCATTACAGCCCATCAGCCGAGCCGGCCGCCTTTTTCATTGAGCCGATTATCCATGACGGTGTTCAGGAAGGATGGATTGTTCTTCAGTGTGCAATAAACAGATTGAACTCCATTTTTTCTTCTACCGATGATTTAGGGCAAACCGGAGAAACCTTTCTGGTCAATCAAAGCGGATTTATGCTCACAGAATCATATTTTAAAGGTGATTCAACAATTCTGACACAAGAACTGGATGACAAGAATATCAGTGCAAAATTCACGGACAGTATCGGCCACAGGGTTGTCACTGACTATCGCGGGGCAACTGCATTGACCTCATTTGAAGTGTTTGATTTTTTGGGCACAAAGTGGCTGGTTGTTGCTAAAATCGATAAAGATGAGATAACCACAAATCATTATCTGCGGCAAAAAAAATACTATAGTAACCTGCTGCTGGATTATTTGAAAAAATCTTCTCTTTTTTTAACTGCGGCTCCGGCTCAAAAAAATCATCCGGCGGCATTCAGGGTAGATATGGATGAATTTTTGAAGGCAAAAAATGGGGAACCCCTCGAAACATGGGGAGTAAGCACGTGCACGGCATTGATCGCAACTGTCCCGGAAAGGTTTTCTTACCTCGCACATATCAGTCCACTGGACAAAATATACAATGGTTCCGGCACCAATATTGTAGAACAAATTACCAAAAAAATTAAAAATTTTGATATTTATCCTTACGAAATGCAGGATGTTGTTTTCGTTGCAGCCGCACCACATCTTGACAGTATCTCCAATATTATTGATCAATTGAGCGAAGAGGGTTTTTTCCTCTCCCAGATAAAAATGGCATATCATCCATCGGCCAGTTCGGTTGCCGTTTACAACGATTACCAGAAAGACCGGTTGATTTTTGAATGGATTTTAAAAACCGATACCGACAGCAAATATATTTCTGATATGGAACAAACAGTTAATATAGGCGACATTATTGAAGAAATCATGCAACACGGCAAGGAAGGGTAAAACATCTTTGCACCTGGCTTTCTCACTTGGCAAAATGGCTGGTATTGTGCTATAGCCTGAAACACAGGTTCCATAAAATTTGTCAATTTTAGCAAAGGAGGTGCTGCCTATGGGTTAACTGAACATCGCATTTTCATGGGACGTTATGCCATTTTCTAAAAAAATGCCTGATTTTTATAAGGAGATATGCCCAATGAAGAAGATACAGATCTTGTTTGTCGTTTTATCCGTCACACTGATGTTTGCCGGAACGGTTGCAGCCAAAACAACCTTTCTCGGCATCGGCACCGGCGGCACCGGCGGGATTTATTACCCTTACGGCGGCGGTGTGGCTGAAATCTGGTCCAAACATGTGGATGGTGTCAAGGCGGTGGCGGAAGTTACCGGCGCCAGTGTGGAAAACATCAAGCTGGCCCACAAGGGCGAAACCGTCATCGGCCTGGTCATGGGGGATGTGGCCATGGCCGCTTATAACGGAACCGATGCATTCAAGGATAAAAAACAAAATATCCTCTCTCTGGCCACCATGTATCCCAATCTGCTCCAGGTGGTGGCGTTGAAAAAAAGCGGCATTACCAATATC
>JAABSL010000183.1 GCA_011390415.1 Desulfobacteraceae bacterium | reverse complement strand
TTAATTCCCAGCCGCGGCGGCAGGGGCATGCCTTCGATCATGTAATCCGAGGCTGCATCCCCGACCTTCATGGCCCAGTCAAACCATTTTTTTCCCTTTCCGGTAAGACTTTGCGCATGCAGCTGAACCCCTTCATAGACTTTTTCATACAGCCGGGGGATGGAGAAAAGGACATTGGGCCGCACGTCCAGCAGATCTTTCTGGATGGTTTTAATACTTTCGGCAAAATTAATGGTTGTTCCCAGCGCCACCTGCAAATGGTAATCCGCGGTCCGGCCCAGGACATGACAAAGCGGGAGAAAACACAGGCTTTCCAGGCGCACATTTCTTTCCAGAATTTTAGACGGAAGCGGCGTGCTGATGAGCACGTCGGTCTGGGCCTTGAAATTGGCCTGGCTCAGCACCACCCCTTTCGGGTTGCCCGTGGTGCCGGAGGTGTAAATGATGGCGCCGGTGTCGCCGGGCGCCAGTTGTTTCCGGCGCGCTTCAAATTGATTCAGCGCCGATGCCGACTTGCTGCCTTGTTTGATCAGGACGTCAAAATCAATGACACGCTTGTCCGAAGCATCCGCCAGCGGAGAAAGACAGACGATAAACGCAAGGGACGGGACTTCCGGCATGACCCGCAACGCCTGTTCCAGAAGGGCTTCGTCTCCGGCAATCAGCGCTTTGGCTTCGCAGTCGTTTAAAATAAAAGATAATTGGTGATCCGTACTGGTGGGATAAATGGGCACGCCAATGGCGCCGGCCCCCTGGATGGCCTGGTCGGAGATGACCCAGCGGGGACGGTTGTGGGAAAAGATGCCGATCCGGTCGTTTTTTTCAATTCCTTTTTCGATCAGCCCGGCTCCCAGAAAGCGGGCCTGGTCTGCGGCTTTTTTCCAGGAAACGTCTGTCCATTCAACACACGGCAGGCCGTTTTTATACTTTGCCCGCATGAACGTGTCTTCTCCGAACCTTTCCGCCTGCGCAAAAAACAATTCCGACTGGGTCTTTGCCTGCTGGTATGCGAATGTCATTACAACCTCCTCCAATGATGAGATCCAAATTGAAATTCCGAGTTGCGTTGATTTCCGGCATGAAAATTGAGATTTAAAAACTGAAAACTGATATTACCCCGTCCCGCCGGATTTCTGGAAGGGCAGCGTTTTCGGCCGGATGTTTTTCCAGCGCTTCCCCACCGGGCAGGCGCGCATGCACTCTATGCAGAAATCCACGTCCGTGATATAAATCTGTCCGGTTTCTATCAGAAAATCCCTTTTTTTCATGTGCTGACGAATCATCCGCAGATATCCCGGCCACTGCCAGAAACGGGCCGGCGGCAGTCGCTTGAATCCCAGCGACCAGTAAACAAAGCACGGGTCCACGTCAAACCGGTCCGGCTTTAATGCTCCGGACGGGCAGGCTTCCACGCATCTGCTGCATCCGTTGCACAGTCCTGAATCCTGCGGTAAATCCGGCGCCAGTTCCGCTTCGGTGACAATGGCGCACAACCGCTGGTGGGGCCCGAATTCCGGGGTGAGCAGAAGGTTGTTTTTTCCGATCTCTCCCATGCCGCAGGATACCGCGGCATGCTTAAGGGAAAGAAAACCGGCGGTGCGGGTCTGGCGGAACTTTTTCCCGGTTTCCGGGTCGTGCTTAAAGATTTCCACCGGCTTGTCCGCTGAAATGGGAAGGGATAAAAAGCCATTCTGCTCGAGCCTGCGGCCGATTTTTTCAGCTGTTTCATCCAGCAGCCGGGAGGTCTGCATTTTACTCCGGGTCCAGAGCATGATATCCGGCGAGTAGACCGCCCCTAACGAATGGGCCACGGCCATGACAATGACGCTTTTGGCTGTGGGCATCAAATCCGCGGCAGGTCGTGGCGGATAGGCCAGAATCAGATTTTGCGCATCCGCAATTCCCACCAGGTCAATCCCTTCTGCCGTGATCAATTCTTTGATTGCTGCTGCATCGATTTTTTCCATTTTTTCAGGCTCAGCGTTCCTCATTATCAATTTTCTCCCTTAACGTTTAGGGATTCCGGAATCGTCTACTCCAGTAAACCTCTGTGGATAAAATTTCCTGCATTGTATCGGGAATTTAACCAATTTGCACATCATTTATAAAAGTCTCAGTCCCATTATATTTACAGGAAACCCCCGTTTTTCTCATGGATTTTATTTTTTCATAAGGCACCTTTTGTTACATAATGGGCACAAATCAAATTTTTAACGATCGTTAAAAAGCCTAAACTGCTGAAAATGTTCTGTCAAGGTAAATTTAACGACCGTTAAAACCTGCTTGACAGATCAAACCGCAGCAAGCATAATGCGCCATCATGACAACGCTTTCAAAAATAAAAATCCCGAAAAAGAAACCTTCTATTTCTCCAAAAAAGGGGCACCATAAACAACCGACCCGTGAAAAAATTATTAAAGCGGCGACACAGGTGTTTGCCGGCTATCCGTATCATAGTGCCAGCATCCGGATGATCGGAAAAGCAGCCGAAATTGATCATCCGCTGGTAAATTATTATTTCCCTTCCAAGGCCGCGCTTTTTGAAGCAGTGATCGACGATGTGGCAGACGAGTATTATCAGGCAAATATGTCATGGTTTGACGGTCTTGACAAAATGAATCCCAAAGCCGGCCTTGACCTCTATTTAGACCGATTTTTTGATTTTGCCTTAAAACATCCCAGTGCTTTCAGGATCATCGCGCTTAATCTGGTGCAGGCGGAAGATCATGACGTCATTCCGGGATATGAACGGATCAGGGATTTTTTTGCCAAAACAAAGCAAAACTTTAAAGATGCCGTCCCGATGAGCGGAACTGACGACGACATCGACATGTTTCTGAACAGTTTCAACACCCTGGCCATCAACTACCTGGCCGCCGGGACCTATTATGCCAGCATTCTCGGGATAGAACCCGGAAGCCGGCAATATCTTGAGTGGGTAAAAAAAACCATGATGTTTGTGCTCCTGCCCCGGCTGAGGCATATCATCAGCGGTGAGAGCAAAGGCGGTGAAAGCAAAGACTGACATCGATTCCATCTGGACCGGTCATCTGAAAATGACCCTGCAATTAAGGAGACTGGAATGAGCACCCAAAAAATCCGCACCATCTGTTTTGAATGCCATTCCCGATGCGGCGTCTTTCTTGAAGTAAACAAGGGACGCGTGGTCGGGATCAAAGGCGACAAAGACCATCCCTTCAGTCACGGCTACGTTTGTCCCAAAGGCCGGGCGTGCATGGAAATCATCTATCATCCGGACCGGATCACGAAACCCCTTGTGAAAATCGGGGACCGGAAAGGGGACCGGTTTGCGGAAACATCCTGGGATAATGCACTGGAGATCATCGCCGAAAAGATGCTTTCTTCCCGGGAAAAATGGGGCGCGGAATCCGCTCTGTTC
>JAABSL010000182.1 GCA_011390415.1 Desulfobacteraceae bacterium | reverse complement strand
GGGCATAGATCCCCCAGGGATGAATTCCCCAGTGATAATAGGTCAACCCCAGGGCCACCTGGGCCGACTGGGCGGTTTGCGCGGGCACATCGAACATCGGGGATGGCGTCATATAATGAAAAATCGGCTCGGCCACACTCCAGAACATTAAACCGATACCCATGCCGGCACTGATAAGCATGGCATACCAGCTGAAAGTACTGAATTCCGGCAGCGCATCCGGTCCGCCGATCCTGATTTTGCCGTAGTCGCTTGTGGCAATCAGCACCATGACGATGACAAAAAAATTGGCCGCCAGAATATACAGCCAGCCGAAGGAGTTGCCGATACCGTTCAGCATGCCCTGAAAAAAAGCTGCCGACTGTTCCCGGAACAGGACCGTCAGCACGATAAACAGCAGGAGCAGCCCCCCGGCGACCACAGAGACCTGGGGGTGCAGATCAAACCCGAATCCTTTCCAGTTATTTTCGCCGGGCCTGTGCCCCTGGGATTCATCGTAATAACTTGCCGTGGGAATGATTTGAAGGCCAAGAAATGTCCGGCGTTCTTTTATGGCTTTCTTTTTTTGCTTTTCCCAGTGTTCCTGCGCCATCTCCATGGCTTTGTGTTCATAGGTCCGTTCTTGTCTCTTTTTTTTCTTTTTCGGAGTTTTTCCCATGACAGTCACCTCTGTTGTTAAACGCGGATATGAATAGTATTAAAAAAGCATACTATCCAAAAGGCGTTGTTACAATAAAAATCTCCGTCTCAGGACATCGGGGCCGCAGGCGGTGTCGTGAATATCACCATTTTTGCCGGTTTAAATTGTAAATCCCAGCCCCAGTTGTTCCAGTTTTTTATCAGACGGGCGGGTGGTTTTGACATCCCATTCCCGATCCAGATAAAACGCATCCATCATTTCAGCAAAATCCTGCCGGTCGAGTGTTGCGCCTTTTTCCGGCCCCACGGTAAACGGTTCGGTAAAGAACCGGTCCGGCAGGGTGTCGTCTTTTCTTGTAAACCCTTCCCGAATGTTGAACATTTTTTCAAGGTTAAAGATTCGTTCCCCGGCCATCATGAATGCATCCGCATCCCAGTCGATCCCGGTGATGGCGGTGAGCAGGCCGGCCATTTTTTTCTGTGAAATGCCGGGGAGCAGCCATTTGTTGTGATCGGACGCAAACAGACACAGGCCCAAAGAATCCACGGCCGCCACGAAATTCTGATGAGCGATATCATCGCCGCTCAAATGACACGCCCCCCGGTTGGCGGTGGCATAACAAAGGGCCCGGGGCGGATTGGCATGAATATTGTGGGCGGCCAGCTCCAGCCCCTTGACATGGATGGCAAATTTTTCACTGCCGCGGCCCACCTGTTCCGAAACTGCTTTGACTCCGCGCGCCGCCAGATCCCCGACCCCGTGCCGCCGGGAAATCTTATCAATCATTGCCAGCACCGCATCCGCATTTCCCCAGGTCAGGTCAATGCCGTCCAGATCGGATTTTGTGATATATCCTTTTTCCCGGGCTTCCATTAAAAAGCCCATCACGTTTCCGGCGGAAATGATATCCATTCCTGTATCATCCCCGTCATAGATGGCCTTCATCAGGCCGCCAAAATCGGAAATCATGAGATTGGCGCCGAACATGACCCCTGTTTCATATTCCGGTCCGTCATGGACAATGGTTTTATAAGGACCTTCTTTGACAACCCCGCTTTTCTTGCAGGCCAGGGGGCAGCAGTAACAGGCAAAATCGCGCACCCAGGCTTTTTCCCTGGCCACGCCGGCATTTATTTTTTCAATTTCCGAAAATGTCCCTTCCCGGTAGTTTTTAACCGCCATCCGGCCGTCATCACTATTGGACTGAAGCGCTGAGGCGGTTCCGGCGTCGCGCCAGAAGCCTGTAAACTGATTACCGATGAACCCTTTAAACACGCCCCGGACATCATCTAAACCTTTATTGAAGGCCCCAAGGTTGGCCACCGGCGGCATGCCGGTGCCCTTAACGGCAATGGCTTTTAAATTCTTAGATCCCATAACCGCACCGACGCCCCGGCCGGCGGCCCTTGCCGTGGTGTGCAGGATACAGGCGTAGGACACCTGATTTTCACCGGCCGGGCCGATGTAGCAGGTCTGAAATCTTTTATGATTGAGTTCTTTGATCAGGGTTTTGTCAAACCGGTCGGTTTTCATGCCCCAGAAAGCTCCGGCGTCCCGGATTTCCACAGTATCGTCTTCAATCACAATATACGACGGGGCGGCGGCTTTACCGGAAACCACAATCCCGTCATACCCGGCAAACCGGATTTCCGGCCCTAAAAATCCGCCCATGTTGGAATAGCTCACCGTTGAAGCATGGGGATAGGGTGATGTTTCCGGTGACGTGCAGGGGGATTTGGTCACCACCACGGTACGGGAGGCGGATGGAATGGGAAACCCGGAAAACGGGCCGGGCATAAACATCAGCGGATTTTGCGGAGACAGGGCGTCAACGCCCGGTTTATCCAGGCGGTCCCACAGAATTTTCATGCCCAGACCCCGCCCGCCGATAAAATTCTGGATATCTTCGGCCGGAATCGGAATGCGCTTAATTTCTCCGGTGCTCAGGTTGATATCCAGCAATTGCTTATGATAACCGGATAGTGGTGCGTTCATGTCATCCTCCTTTATCCGACCTAAATGGATACGTCATACCAGCGTTGGGCAAGGTTGCCGGCGATTTCTTCGGGTGATTTCCTGTAATACGGCTGCTCCGCGGTCACGCGCATCAGCGATAAGGCTTCATAGGGGCAGTGCCGGACACATTGGGGATCGCCGTCGCACAAAGTGCACATGCGCATGGGACGTCCGGTTTCCGGATGACTGGCCAGAATGCCCACACTTTCGGCTGCGCAGGTTTCCACACAGCTGCCGCAGCTGATACACCGCTCCGGGTCATTGGTAATGGTGCCGTCTTTTTGGTTCTGATACAGCGCCCGTCGGCCGGTCGCCGGGTCCGGGTCTACCGGGCAGGCATTCACACACGGGGTGTCCGCACACCGGGCGCATACGGCCGGTGCGCTGACGTCCGGATGATAAAAGGGGTGTACGTAGATATTGGACAAGGCCGGATTCCCGGGGCCGTTGAGCTTCCGGCCTTTTATGGATACCGGGCTGTTAAAGGCCGCGCAAACCGCTTCACAGGTCCGGCATCCGGTACATTTGGCGTAATCCACGGCAATATACTCGAATATTTTTTCACGCTGACCGGCGTCCGGCCCTGAAAAAACCCACCGGCTGCACCCGGAAAGCAGCACCAGGGCACTGCCGCCGGCAGCCAGGCAGCCCATGAACTCCCGGCGGGAAAGGGGTTTTTTCTCAAATACGGATGAATGCGGATCATTTTTCTTTGGATTCTTGTCTTTCATCAACACCCCCTTTTTCCCAGAAAATCACAAATAGCCTTT
>JAABSL010000181.1 GCA_011390415.1 Desulfobacteraceae bacterium | reverse complement strand
TGGGACCGCCGTTGGTCACGGAGCACGCAATATCCGATCGCGCATAAGAGCAGAGATCGCGGGAATAGCCCATTTCTTCTGCTTTTTCACACAGATCCACCCCCATCTTGGAAGCCCCGATCATGGCCCCGTGATTTTCCGGATACACCGGAATTACATCCATGGCGATCAGAAATTCCACGGGCCCGCCGCTGGTAATCCAGGCCACCTTTTTCCCGCTGTCCTTTGCGGTTTTGGCCTCTATATAATAGGTGGTCATGATTTCTTTCATTTTGGCGACGGATTTTATTTTCCGGCGTTCTTTTTCCGGATCTTTTGGGGTCGCTTTTTTTTCATTATCGGTCTGTTCGGCCATAGGTCCTCCGAAAAACGGGTTTAAAAATTGCGATAAAATTCAATGAAATAAAACTAATATTTGGCAAAAAAGTATTAAAACTAAATCATATCCACAAAGGCTTCAAACCGGGTCTTCAGCTGGGCGTCGGACGGGAGCTGTTCTTCAACTTCCAGCAGAATATTCGGTATACCCGCCTCATCTAAAAACGTCTTTAAATACGGATAGTCAAATGCATGGGGATCGCAAAATTTCAGAAACATGAAAATCACGCCGGACGCATGTTGTGCTTTGACCGTCCGAACCAGGCTTTCTCCTCTGGCGGTAACGGTCAGATGTTTGGCCGGGCAGACCACCCGGGACATGTACCGGTCCGCAATAGCCGATATGGGATCGCCGGTTTCTTCGATTTGTCCTTCAAAATACCGGGTGCCGGTGCACAAATCATCCCAGATAACTTCAGCGCCGGATTCCGAAAGTGACTGATAAATATCCGGATGATTGCAGATGCCGCCGGACAGGACAATGCGTTTGCCCGTGCTTGCCGAAGGATCTTTGACTTTTTTGGCCAGCGCCGCCGAGAGAGATGTCAGCAGATCGCAAAATTCCCCCCGCTCCGCCACCATGGATGCCTTGGTCACATGATAGAGGTCTTGTGCGGATAAAACGTCCGGATCTTTGGATCGCAATTCATAGATTTCGGCCAACAGCTGCCGCAGACGGTTATACAGCCGGATGGACTGCCACAGATCATCATCTGAAATCGAGACATTGAGTGCAATTTCCAGGTCGGATTTAAAAGAATTCAGCACATCAATCATATAGCTGCGGGCGCTTTCGGTGTCCAGCTTTACCGGCAGCACCACATCAATATGAAAATCAAATCCGGCATTCAGGCGCCAGATATCGGACAGGCGCTGGATGGAATCGCAGGTATGGGGAAACACCGTGCCGGAAAGAAAATTCAGGTTCCCCCTTAAGGCATCTTCCAGCCCGCCCCGGACCAGTGAACAGCAATACGCCTGCAAATGCGCGTCAGCTTTTGAAATATCTTGTTTTGTGCCGAACAGGCGAAAGGGAATACCGCCGGCGGCGTGGATCAGCTCCTCGGGAGTGTACGAGCAAAAATTCCCGACAAGGGGTTTACCGGCGGCCTGCTTCAGATTAACCGCGTAAGAATACGGATCTTTGGAAATTTTCCTGATGTTTTCTAATGATTCCATAAATTCCCCTTATATAAGTAAAAAAACTGAATATGCGTAAACAAAAAGTGAAAAAGAATAAGTGATTTTTTACTGATGCGTTTTTTCATTCAAGGATGTTTATGATTATAAAGACCTAAAAATTGATACCCTGCTACTGAAAAACTGTCAAGCAGAAAGGAACGAGCGTTCGCTTTTCTGTTTTTATGTTTTTGTTTTCTCCGGTCCGGTGCAGCACCCTTTTTTAAAAAAAATTGGCGAGAGGGGTGCCAAAATTATATAGAAAGAACTAATAAACCCTTATAAAATAACATTCTACAAGATAAACAGGTCAAAATCACGTCAGATTTTTCCCGGATTTTTTGTAGGGGAATCCCTACAAAAATAATTAACTCCTTGACAAATATTATAAATGTATTACAAATTAGTACTAAACGGTAAATCAATCTATGTGACTTAAAGTTTATAAAATTAAATGCGGATGATTTTTTATTCAAATCTACGGGTTTTAAATTTTATAAAAAAAGATACTTTTTCCGTTTAGGAAACTTATGGAAGTTATTTTTTTATTAAAACTGCATTTATGAGGCTATCATGAAAAGAAAAAAAACAAACAGTGAAATGATTATCGATACCCTTCGCGCCGGTAACCCGTTGCGGTCGCCTGATATCACCGAAAAAGTGTCCGAGGCCGCCGGCAAGGAAATCAAAATTCAGGATGTGGCCAGTATTCTTGCAAAACTGAGCAATAGTGACAAGTGTGACCTGGGTTACCTGATTTCCAAAAAGAAAACCGACAGAGGATATGTTTACAGCCTGGTCAAAGAAGCCTTCAACCTGACACCGGAGCAAACCTACGACCTGACCCGTAAAACCGGGAAAGACCGCTTCACCCTGGAAGAAGCCGTTAAAAAGGTGCCGACCCTGAAAAAACACATCAAACCCGCTAGAACGAGCTTGAATGCCCGAAGAATCGGTCAGAGCATTGTTAAATCAGGGGGATATACATCTAAAGGCGGAGAAGTTTCCGACGATGCCTTCAGAGATATTGTTGCCGGTTTTCTGAAAGAAGTTGCATTTCAGGGCGGTTTGAATGTAAACGTCAACCTGACGGTTCAATTCAAAGGCCTGGGGTAGCAATTTTTAAGAAAAATCTTTTAATGGATCATTGCTTAAACGCAATATTCATGCATTAATTATCTCCATACCTAAACCGCCCCGTTATAGGGAAAATTTAGACTTTCTCGATAACGGGGCTTTTTGTATTTAATCCGCAACCGTTACGGACTTGCCAGGGCATTGCGCAAAAACTGAAATGACGCCACTTGTAAATAAAATTGAACTGCTGGCCCCGGCCGGCAACTTTGAAAAACTAGAAACCGCCATCCACTATGGTGCGGATGCGGTATATCTGGCCGGAAAAGACTTCAGCCTGCGGAATTTTTCCGGCAATTTTACCGTTGATGAAATGCGCAAAGCAGTTGCCTATGCCCATGAAAAAGACGTAAAAGTCTATGTGGCCTGCAATATTTATCCGCGCACAGAAGAAGAAGAGGCAATTTCGCAGTATCTGGCACACCTTGGCGAGATACAACCGGATGCAGTCATTATTGCCGACCCCGGAATTCTGTTGCAGGCCCGAAAAATCATCCCGGACATTGCTGTGCACCTGAGCACCCAGGCCAACACCACCAGCCGGCAAAGCATATTGTTCTGGGCATCCTGCGGCGTGATGCGGGTGAATACCGCACGGGAACTGACCTTAGATGAGATCAAAACCCTGGCCGCCACCACACCGGTGGAGATCGAAACCTTTGTGCACGGGGCCATGTGCATCTCCTACTCCGGGCGATGCCTTTTGAGCAGTTATATGGCCCGGCGGGACAGCAACCG
>JAABSL010000180.1 GCA_011390415.1 Desulfobacteraceae bacterium | reverse complement strand
TGAACGAACGGCTCATCACGCTCTGCCAACGGGTCGAAAAGGCACATGAGGCTGAAAACCTTTTTTCCGTAGAAGCGGATGTAAAAGCTGCCCGGCAGGAATGGAAAAAACAGAGCCCCCTGCTTCCGGAAGTCGGACAGAAACTCTCGCCCCGGTTTCGGGATGCCTGCAGCCGGTATTTTGAAAAACTGTCGGATGCCCGATCCAACCAGGACTGGGAAAGATGGGCAAATCTGAATCAAAAAAAATCCCTTTGTGAAGCGGCCGAAAAACTGGCCGAAGAAGATCCATCCGGCACAACAGCCGGAGCAGCCAAAAAGATTCGGGACATCCAGGCACGCTGGAAGGAGTTCGGGCCGGTATCCAGGGCCGATTCAGATGAGATATGGGACCGCTTCAGAAAAGCGTGCGACCGGGTATTAATCCCCTGCCTGGAACAAAAAACAGCGCTGTATAACGAATTAAAGGAACTGGCGGATTCCGACAACTGGCAGGAAGCGACCCCGAAAATAAAGGAAATCCAACACCTCTGGAAAGAGATCGGCCCGCTTCCCCGGGCAATGGAAAAGGACCTTCAAAGCGATTTTCAGGAAACCTGTGACACCTTTTTCACGCAGCAACGGTCCTTTTATAAACAATTGGATGAAGAACGCCGGGAAAATTTAAAGCAGAAACGCTGCCTGTGCGAGGAAGCCGAAGCCTTGTCCGGATCGCCTGACTTAAAAGCGAACATTTCCCGGGTCACAGAATTACAGGCACAGTGGAAAGAAATCGGACCGGTTCCCATGAGCAAAAAAGACGACTTGTGGAACCGTTTTCACACGGCCTGCAATCATTTTTTTCATTGCCTGGACGAGGAAAAGCTCGACAACCTGCAAAAAAAAGAAATGCTTTGCGAACAGGCAGAGGCGCTTGTCGAATCGCTTCAAATAAATGCTGATGATCCTCAGGGTTCAACGGACAAGGAAAACGCAAAAAACGCACAAAACCCGGATTTCGAAGATGATAAGGAGAAAATTTCAAACGTCCGCAGCCGTATCATTGATCTGCAAAAGGAATGGAAAGCCATCGGACCGGTTCCAAAAGAATCGGACGCTGGGATATGGGAACGTTTTCGAAAACCGTGCGACGCGTTTTTCGATCAATACGCGGATCATTTTGCCGCCGTACAAAATCAGATGGCCGAGAATCAGGCATTGAAAGAAAAACTGCTTGCCGAGGCCATGCAGTTATCCGAATCCACGGACTGGAAGCCTTCCAGGGCGCGATTGATTGAACTTCAGGCGGAATGGAAGAAAATCGGGCCCGCTCCCCGGAAACAAGACCGGAAACTCTGGAAAAATTTTCGTTCCGCCTGCGACACCTTCTTCAGCCGGCGCAAACAGTTTTACGAAGAGATGGACCAGCAGCGGACCGACAATCTGAAGCAAAAATCAGATATCTGCCTGCACATGGAACTTCTGGCAAAGGTGGTTCTGGACACACCCGACCTTGAATACGACCCGGCCGTTCCCATGGCCGAGCAGCTCAATATCGCCCTGGACTATAAGGATGAAATCGTTGTGCCGGATAATTCCAGCGTCACCCGGAAAAAAGCGTCCGAAAAATTCAGGGAGCTTCAGGGAAAATGGAAAACCATCGGCCCCGTGCCCCAAAAGGATAAAAACGATCTCTGGGAGCGTTACCGCAGGGCCTTAAAGATATGCGGCGGCTTTTAACCCAAAATTTTCGCAAAAATTTACACCCTTCGGGCATCTCGAAACAGAGAACAGGTATGATATCCCCTGATTCCCTATACAAGAAGATTCCTGAGATACGTTGAATCATGAGAAGCAATTCATCTGCTGAATTCGCTTATGAGTTTCATAATATTACAATTGAAAATGCCGGTTGATTTCTAACAGTATCTTTTTAAGTGGGGGTCAGTATGAAAAGTACATTTATCCAGCCCAGTCAATTAGATGACAATGGAAAACCGTTAAAGTATAAGCAGCTGTTATTACCTTCCGGTACATTGTCCTTGTTGGCCGGTCTTACGCCAGCGCATATTGAAGTTGAAATAGTCAATGATTATATCGATGATATCAACTATGATGATAACGTTGATTTGATTGCATTGACTTCGCTGACGCTTCAGGCTCCCAGGGCTTACCAGATCGCTACGGAGTTTCGCAAGCGAAAGGTCCCGGTAATAATGGGGGGGATACATGCTACTGCTTTACCGGAAGAGGTATCTCAGTATGCGGACAGTGTGTTTATCGGTGAGGCCGAAGGTTTGTGGGAGCAGGTGGTTCTGGATTTTGAAAAAACCCGAAAACTGGAAAAAATGTATAAGCCGGATCATTATCCGGACCTTCAAAAATTGACAATCCCGCGGTTTGATTTATCGGAAAGAGATAAGTGTATTAAAGCGCTGAATGCTAAAAGCCCTGCGATACCGATTGCCTGTACAAGAGGGTGTCCTTTTAAATGTGATTACTGCAGTGTAACCAGGTTTTTTGGAGCGACCTTTCGTACAAAACCTATTGATAATATTCTGGCAGAAATCGAAGCTTCAGGTGCGGATGATTTCTTTTTTATCGATGATAACATGATAGGGAACCCCAAATTCGCTGAGCAGCTCTTTAAGGAGCTAATTCCTTTAAAGAAACGATGGTTTACACAGTTCAGTACGACAGCTCTGAAGCATCCCCATTTGGTGGAGCTGGCTGGAGAGGCTGGCTGTCATGAGGTCATGCTGGGCATAGAATCCATCAATCCGAAAAATCTGGCATCTGTGAATAAAAAGTTTAACAATCCGGATGATTATCAGGAACTTTTTAAATTGCTCAAACAAAACAAGATCAGTCCTCATGTTATGGTCATGTTTGGTTTTGATGAAGATGATGTTTCCCTGATCCATAAAACAGTAGACTTTTTTATGGAATCAGAAGTCAATTTTATGCGGATATTTTTTCTGACACCCTTTTTTGGTACAAAGATCTATGATGTTTTGGAAAAAGAAGGACGAATTACCGAAAGGGACTGGTCTAAATATGATGCCAATCATGTCATTATAAAACCCAAAAAAATGACAGCCGAGGAAATGACCGAAGCTGTCTGGAAAGCCTATGATAAATTTTATTCTGCCGGGAATGTTCTCAAACGCTTGTGGAAATTTCGGAGTTTTTATTCTAAAAATGATTACAAAGGGTCTTTTTTGGATGATGTGCTTTTTCAGTTTCATTTCAATCGCTCTATAAAGAAACGAAAAGATCCCTGGAGTGGATTGTAAAATTTTTATATATACTCAACCTCGGCCAGTATACGTTTTCCGATACCGGGCTTCAGCCCTTTTCGCATAACCAGGTCTACTTCGGCATTCAGCAGTTCTGATAAATGATGTTTGAGATCAACAAAAGCAAAAAGATCAATGGGTTTTGAAAAATCCACCAG
>JAABSL010000179.1 GCA_011390415.1 Desulfobacteraceae bacterium | reverse complement strand
TCCGTCGGATATACCGCAGTACCGCTGACCCGTTCATAAGCGTCTACCCGGGGAGTCCGTTTTCCCACGACATGGGTCTGCTTCCAGAATGCCGGCTCCTCGCCCGGTGCCGGGGTTTCGGGGACAGACAGCCCCTCGGTGTAGTAAACATTATTTTGTTCAGCCATACGTCCCCCTTATTTGGTTTTAAGTTCGGCTGCTTTGCCGGCAGCCCGGAAAATATGGGTATACGCGCCGCATCGGCAAAGGTTGCCCGAGACCCCGGTTCGTATTTCATCCATGGACGGCTGGGGTGTCTTTTCCAGAAGACCGGCAACAGACATAATCTGACCGGGGGTGCAGTAGCCGCACTGAAAGGCATCTTCTTCAAGAAACGCGGTCTGCACCGGACCCAGTTCTTCGCCTTGCATCAGTCCCTCCAGTGTTGTAATGCGAACACCTTCAGCTTCCACTGCCAGTGTCATGCAGGCATAACGGGGAATACCGTCCATAAGCACGGTGCACGCGCCGCATTCGCCCCGGCTGCAGCCTTCTTTGGTGCCGGTCAGGCCGATCACTTCCCGCAGAATATACAACAGGGTCCAGCGCGGTTCGACCAGTACCGCCTGAGCGATCCCGTTGATATGGAGGGTGATTTTTACGGTATCTCTGGCATCCAGTATTTTTTCGGGCGGAGCCGGCTGTGAGGCAACGGCCAGGGCGGCACCGCTCAGTGACGCCCCGACGACGCCGGTGCCCATGATCTGGAAAAATCCCCTGCGGGTCAGGCCGTCTTTTTTAACCCCGTCTTTATCGTTATTTTGTGCGCCCATATAATTCCTCCCGTTTTACTGCTGAAAAATTTAAATGGTCTGTTACAAAGGTAAGTTGATATCTTAATTGGTTGAAAAAAATTGAATTAAAGATACAACCAGATTATATAAAAATCACTCAGGGTGTTAATACATGACAGCCTGTATTTGCCGGTCAAACAGACCTTATCTTTAAAAGATAAAGTTTTATTCTGGAAAGCTATGATTTTTCGCGATAAAGACAAAGAGAAAGACCTCTTTTTGCAGCAGAATAAACCGTTTTCTCGCAGAATCCGCATGGGCTGGATCTGCCTGGTCTTGTTGTTTTTATCCGGTGCAATCCATAGCGGTTGTGCGCTCTCACCTGCAGCGATGAGCCTTGGCAAAATTCTTGAAAATGAAATCGGCAGTACAAATGATGCGTTTTCCGGATATCGATGCACGGCCGGTGCTCATCGGGGCGATTCAAAAAATTACAGAGAGAATACATTGGCCGCCCTGAAGGCCGCAAACGACAACCCGAAATATGCCTTTGTTGAATTTGATGTCCAATATTCAGCGGACGGGAAAATCGTGGTGTTCCATGACAAACGGCTGCTGCGGATATTCGGCAGTTTGCGGACCGTTGGCAAAACCTCTTTTGCCGAATTGTCCGACCTGACTGAAGGGGAGATTGCCGCATACGATGCGGTGATGGATGTAATGGAGGATAAGAAGATTAATGTCGAGATCAAGTCCCAGGGTGATCCGGATGAAGATATCCGGCTGGCGGATCATATTATTGCCGACGTCAGGGCCCGGGATCGTGTGGATGACGTCATGATCAGTTCTATCTCCGGCGACGTGATCCGGTATATCAACCGGACGTATCCTGAAATCCGGACCGGTCAGATATTCTGGCTGACATCATCAACTTACCTGCATTTTGATGCCCTTACGGAACGGCTGTATGGGAAGATCACCGACACCCGGGCGGATTATCTGATGCTTCATGTGGCAAATCTTCGTAACATCGAAAGTCTGATCAAGCTGAAACCGCCCGGCAAAACCATTGTATTCTGGGATTTTGACGATGCCATCTATCTGGTGCATAAAAATTTTTCAGATCGCCTGTGGGGGGATTCGGGCATCCGGACCATTTACGATGATCTCAAGTATCGGCTGTTTTCGCTGTTTTGAGGTGTACCGTGAAGTTAACGCCGCTACCCATGGACCTTAGTTTTTTTTTGACTTTTTGGGTGCTCTGGCTGCTTTTGGTTTCTGCGGAGACGCCTTTTCTGGCAAAATTAAGGCGGCGGCTTGCGGTGACAGATAGAAAGATTCGAGTCTGGCGCGGATCCGTTCTTCCAGATATCCTGTGGACAATGCTTTTTCAATTCCGGGCGCGATAATTTCGCAAAGCTCACCGATCACCATTTCCCGGGTTACCCCGACATCCTCTATGAGAAGATCGAGCTCTTTGTTTCCGTATTTTTTAAAAAAATATTTAACCAGTTCCGTGTAAATACCTTTAAAATATTTGGTTTTGCGAAAATGAAGCCAGAATTCATAGCCGATGATAATAAAATCTTCCATATCATTGGCATCAATGGTGGAAAAATATTCGGAGAGCTTTGTTTCGGCAATTGATTCCCAAACCCCTTCTCCGGCATCAACGATTCGTGTTTCGGTAAAATAATTAATCAGGGATTTTTCACTGCGCCGGATGGTGCTTTCAATATTGCTTTCAATGTAGCCTTTTACCCTTTCTTCAATTGCCACTTCCAGCGAATGCATGGTTTTATTGACGGCAAATTTGCCCGCCCTTATCAAAGAAGCGATGCCGGGTACATTTTTGGCAATAAAGTTTTCTTCCAGCACGTATTCTTTGATGCCGATAAACAGCAGTTCGGATATTTCCCGGGAGTAGGCGGAACTGTGGACAATCCGTTTGATTAAATCGTTTCTTGCACTTTCCAGGCCCACAATTTTATCCACGATATCGTCATACTGTTTGCGCGCAAATATATCTTCGAGCGCGGTTTTTTTATTATGGGATGAAGCCAGCACTTTCTGGCTCATCTCGCCGGTCAGTTCAGTCACCCCGCCGGCTATGGGAAGATCCACCACATTTCGACGGATCAGTCCGATGATCTGTTTGGCGGTGACGATATCTTTTAACCGGATTGTTTTGATCCATTCAAAGAACGCGGTCACTTCTTCTTCTATGGTCTGTTTATAACCGCTGTCTTTAAAACGGCTCAGTTCATGAGCGACATGGGCTTCAAGCAATTGGTGAAGTTGATCATTCATGGGGATCTCCCTGGCTGGTGTTTCCCATGCCGTATTCCATGGTCAGTGCTCCGAGTAAAAGAAGATTGAGTTTCCGGGTGGCGCGTCCGGTGGCATCGCCTGGTTTAGCATCCGGCTGAACCAGCATTTCCATGCCGCTGTGACTGACAATGGACACCATGGCGTCGGCAATCAGCCGGTTTTCGGAAAAATCGATTTTAACTGCCTGGGTGAGCTGTTTGATGTCTTCTGTCAATAAATCAATCAGCTGATGGCATGCTTCGGAAATGGCCGTTCGCATGGCTTCGGAACTCCCGGTCCGTTCCTGGAAAAATAAGTGCAGCAGCTGCTGGTTTTTTTTCAGGCAATCGATAA
>JAABSL010000178.1 GCA_011390415.1 Desulfobacteraceae bacterium | reverse complement strand
GTCAGGGAACGCTTCGCGCACCCTGACCTACGGAACTACGGAACGAAAAAGAGGTCTATCTCGTTCCGTAGGTCAGGATGTCCCGTCTGTTTGGGACTTCCTGACATATCCGTCACCACTCTGTCTAGGCAAAAAATAAAGTGGTCAAATCGGTTTGTGGAAATATCCACTCTGTTTTTCATAAACGAAAATGATCAAGGTCGTCATCTGATTTCAAAACATCTTTTGTTTTCTTCTTTTCTGCACTCTTTGTCGCACTGATAGCAGATTTCATTTTTTAAATATCCGCCTTCAAAAAATTCTTTAAAATTATTCAGGGTTGTCAGCGCGATATTGTGAAGGGCTTCTTTTGTGAAAAACCCCTGATGAGAAGTCATAAACAGGTTGGGAAACATAAGAAGACGGGCGAGCATATCATCGGTTATCGGTTCAAGGGATTTGTCCTCAAAAAAATATTCACTTTCTTCTTCATATACATCCAGCCCGGCATAGCCGATTTTGCCGGATTTCAGCCCGTCAATCAGCGCCTGTGTATCCACCAGTTTGCCCCGGCCGGTGTTGATGAGCATGACGCCGGTTTTCATCTGTTCTATGGCCTGGGCGTTGATCATGTATCGGGTCTCTTTGGTCAGCGGGCAGTGCAGGGATATGATGTCCGAATGTGCATATATATCGGCAAGAGACACATATTTGATGCCGGTTTCTTTGGCATAGGCATCATCCGGATAGGGATCATATGCCAGAACATTCATGCCAAAGCCTTTTAATATGGAGATAAGGCATTTGCCGATTTTTCCGGTGCCCACAATCCCGGCGGTTTTGCCGTGCATGTCAAAGCCCAGCAGTCCGTTTATGGAGAAATTTCCGTCCCGGGTGCGGTGATAGGCTTTGTGGGTTTTTCGGTTCAGAGAAAGAATGAGGGCCACCGTGTGTTCAGCCACCGCATAGGGTGAATAGGCGGGCACCCGCACCACATGTATTTTGTTATAGGCGGTTTTAAAATCCACATTGTTATATCCGGCGCAGCGCAGGCCGATGATCCGGATGTCATAATTTGCAAGGATGTCTATGACATCGCTGTCGATGGTGTCGTTGACAAAGGCGCAAACCCCGTCGAAACCGTCGCTCAAAGAAGCGGTCCGGGCGTTCAGGTTGGCCTCGAAATAGGTGATATCGAATCCGAATTCTTTGTTTACTTCGGAAAAAGTTCTTTTGTCATAGGGCTTGGCATCAAAAAAAGCGATTTTTTTCATGGCATTCTCTCTTATAAATGACATTCTTCGGGGTCGCATTTGGATGCATGGTCATAATGGTAGGGCTTTTCATCAGCCCCCAGTTCCAGCACCTGATGGGACTTGCTCCCGTAACGGTATATGGTGATCCCTTTTAATCCCAGTTCCCAGGCCGTGTAAAAGGCATGACCCACGTCCGCGGGTGTTGATTTTTCCGGCATGTTAATAGTTTTTGAAACCGAATTGTCCACATGACGGGAAAATGCCGCCTGAATCTGCAGATGACGATCCGGCGGGATTTCCAAAGCGGTTTTAAAAATTTCTTTTAATTGTTGCGGCACGTTTTCTATTTCCATGAGGGTGCCTTTTTTCATCACCTGCTGAAGAATTTCTTCGGTATTCAAATGATGTCGCTGGCTGTATTCCCTGAATAAAGCGTTCACCTCATTAAAATTTTGGTTCTCAAGCACATTGACCCTTTTGTAGGCAAGGGCAAAAAGCGGCTCAATGCTCGCGGTGGTGTCCGCGATGATGCCGATGGTGCCGGTAGGGGCAATGGCGGTCCGGGCCGCATTGCGGATGCGAATGCCGTTTTTTCCATGCACACTGCCTTTCCAGTTAGGGTAGACGCCTTTTTCTTCGGCAAGTTCACATGATGCAGCATACGCCTCGTTGTTGATCAGTTCCATTATATCAGCGCCCGTTTGAACGGCTTTGTCCGAATCATACGAAATCCCCATCCGGATCAGCATTTCGGCAAACCCCATTACGCCCAGCCCGATTTTGCGATTGCCCCGGGTAGCCGTTCTGATTTCATCAACCGGATAGTGATTCATGGTGATGACGTTATCCAGAAACCGGACCGCACGGGTTACCGTGTCATAAAGCCTGGGTTTGTTCAGCCGCGCATTTCCCGGCGGGTCACTGTTTTCAAGCATATGGGCCAGATTTATGGACCCCAGATTGCAGGATTCATACGGCAGCAACGGTATTTCACCGCAGGGATTGGTGGCTTCAATGGATCCGATGTGAGGGGTGGGGTTTGCCTGGTTGATCCGGTCGACAAACAAAAGACCCGGATCGCCTGTGGCATATGCGGCATTGACGATTTCCTGAAAAATTTCATGGGCGCTGATTTGCGCGGATACATTTTTTGTGACCGGATGAATCAGGGCAAATGCATCGTTATTTTTCACGGCCGCCATAAAAGAATCCGTCACCGCAACGGATAGATTGAAATTCTGCAATGTCTGGCCATCTTTTTTGGCCCGGATAAACTCAAGGATATCCGGATGATCCACCCGCAATACACCCATATTGGCGCCCCGGCGTTTGCCCCCCTGCTTGATATGCTGGGTGGCGCAGTCAAATATTTTCATAAATGAAACCGGGCCCGAGGCTTTTCCGCCGGTTGAAACCACCGGATCGTTTTTCGGCCGCAATCGGGAAAATGAAAAGCCTGTTCCGCCGCCACTGCGCTGAATTAACGCCATCTGTTTGACGGCTTCAAAGATACTTTCCATGGTATCTTCCACAGGAACTACGAAGCAGGCGCTGAGCTGCCCTAATGCCGTGCCGGCATTCATGAGCGTGGGGCTGTTGGGAAGAAAATCCCGTGAAATCATCATTTCAAAGAATTTTTCTTCCCATTTTTCAGCAAGCGTGCCGCTTTGCTCCGCACCGGCAATGTGTCCGGCCACCCGCGCAAAGAGTTCGCGCGGCGTTTCTGTTATTTCCAGGTTCTCATTGCGCAGCAGATAGCGTGAGGCTAAAACCGTCACGGCATTTTCAGACAGTTCCATTTTTTTGCAAACTTAATGGGCGGCGGGCTGGGAAGGTTCGGAAACGTTTTGAAGCACCTCGCCGGCCTTTTCTTTTTGCATATTGACGGCAATATCGCCGAGGGCTACAATTCCCGTCACCTTTCCTTCCTTGTCCGTGACCAGCACTCTGCGAATCTGTTTGTCTTCCATCAAATCAATGGCGATCTTTACATCATCGTCTTCATTGCAGCTGATAACTCCTTCGGTAAAGGCTTCCGTGACCCGGGTTTGCTCAGGGTCAAAGCCTTTGGCAATAGTCCGGATAACGATGTCGCGATCCGTTATGATACCGGTGGTTTTTCCGTCTTTTTTGACCGGCAAAGCACCGATATTCAATCTTTCCATTTCAGATGCCGCCTTTCGGATGGTATCGTCGGAATTTACAAAATCGAGATT
>JAABSL010000177.1 GCA_011390415.1 Desulfobacteraceae bacterium | reverse complement strand
GGGATCAGGTATGCGCGCCACCAGAACAT
Source organism: Desulfobacteraceae bacterium (assembly GCA_011390415.1). Classification (GTDB taxonomy): domain Bacteria; phylum Desulfobacterota; class Desulfobacteria; order Desulfobacterales; family Desulfosalsimonadaceae; genus SURF-3. The sequence continues at coordinate 25,950 of JAABSL010000177.1, read as the reverse complement.
GCGAAGGCAGGTCCGCCAAAAATGCATTCAGAAGAGTGGTTTTCCCCGTGCCGACATCACCTGTCAAAAGCAGAAACCCGCGCTTTTCCAACACGCCATATCTGAGGACCCATAGGGCCTCTGTGTGCTTTTCCCCCATCCAAAGAAATTTTGGATCGGTATTAATTTGGAAAGGTTTTTGGTTAAAGCCAAAATATGCATGATACATGATTGCCCTCTTTTCTGCTCTGAAATCGCTTAGTCGTCTATTATCTAAAATAAATTTAAATAGGAGATCGGCAACAACATTCTGGGCAGAGAAAAACGAACAGTCAAAAGTGATTACAGTGACAAATGGAATTTTTTTAAAAGTTGTCTCCTTAGACAAGAGACTTGCGCCAAAGTTTCGCCATTATTTAAGGAAAGCACATGCAATTTGCTGATTCTTAATGCCCCAACCGCGGTCTTGGTTGATTTGAAAATTCCATTACTTCCGGGTGAAGGTGAGTATGAGGAGATTAGATGATGCAACAAGACAGCCGGGCCGCCTTGATGATTCAATGGCAGTCCGGCTGTCTTTTTATATGCTGAAGACCCGTGACTTTCCGCCCCAATTTCACAATTGGTTCGGCTTTTTCATAATAATCAGGATGAATGAGAAAAATTTTTATGTCAAAATATTTTATTAAAATTGAAATAAACATAATCTAAGATCTTTACAAACCTGCAGTATTCTGTCTCTTTCAGCATTGCATCATGTCGATAACCATGTTTGCCAATCTTTATTTTGAATATGTGTATGTTGCGGACCGGATGAAAAAAATCAGAACTCCGTAAGATTGAAAACCTGCTGAAAATTGCGTCTTAAAATAAAAAAAGGGCGCCGTTGCCGGCGCCCTTGAAACGTCTTGAATTGTTAATGACATTGATTACATAGCGGATTCCGGATGGAATACATCCACTTCCTTTAAGTCATCTCCCAGATATTCACGTTCATTTGGACCGAGAACACCCATGGAAAGACAGATCAATGTCCACAAATGGGTGGTCTGCCAGGGATGGTGACGCACTTCACTCAGATCGTGAACCTGTGCATGACAGTTGTGGCAGGGAGTGATGCAGTATTGTGCACCGGTTGACAGAATCTGGTCTGCTTTGATCTTGCCGTATGCCCGGCGTTCATCCTGATAACCGGACTGCAGGAAACCGCCGCCGCCGCCGCAGCAGAAGTTGTTGGACCGGTTGGGGGTCATGTCGATAAAGTTTTCTTCACCCACCACTGATTTGACAACGAACCGAAGGTCTTCCGCCACCGGATCACCGAATGATTTTCGAACCAGCTGACAGGGATCCTGAACCGTGAATTTGACTTTCCGGTCTTTGTTCCAGTCGGAACTGACCTTTAGTTTGCCTTCTTTGATCCACTGGGCATAATATTGAATGATGCTTTTGATTTCAAAGTTGTAATCAAGTTTGAATTTTTGCGCTCCGAACCGGACCGCGAATAATTCGTGCCCTCATTCCGTGTTGAGCCAGACTTTGCAGCCCAGGTCCTCCACCGCTTTGATCTTTGTCTGGACAATATGCTTCCAGGCCTCATCATCGGCCATGAACATGCAGTAATTTTCCGCGGCCCATCCTTTGGTGCCGTAGGTCCAGTCGGCGCCCACGGAATGCAGAATTTTCCAGAGAGGCACCATCTCATCCGGTTCGGTGACCGGTTCCCGGGAATTCTGGTTAAGGAAAAATTCAGCGCCTTCCCGGTTGACATCCGCATGCATGTCCTTGAATTCCGGCTGGGCTTCCTGATATTCTTCCAGAACATCTTCCACCACAAACTGGAAATCCTCTTCCGTTGCGCCCATGGCACTGCACGTGTCGTTTCTTAATGCCACATCACAGGAGCCTAAAATACCCTTTGGCCGTTCTTCTCTGGGCCATTGCTGGCGGGCGTAGAAAACCAGCTGCGGGATATTGATTTTCATGGGGCAGACATACATGCACCGGGTACACATTGAACACATCCATACCCAGGGGGTGCTGGTAATCTCTTCATCCATGCCCAATGCCGCCATGCGCAGGAATTTCCGCGGGTCCATGCCTTCCAGACCCGTTGCCGGACATCCGGAAGAACAGGCGCCGCAGGTCAGGCAAAGATTCAGGTTGCCGCCTTCCGGCAAGACTTCCTTGACCTTATCTATAAATGTACTTTTCTTTTTACCGCCGAGTTTGATAGCAGGTTCAGCCATATAAAACTATCCTCCGTTCCTATTTCAAAAGATCGGGTGCGTATTTCTTTTGAATCGCACCCAATATTTCGGGATTTTAATCATTATCAAGTTAATGATCAACCTTTCTTTTGACCGATTCTTTTTTCCATGTCAATAACTATTCTTGCAAAATCACTGGCCATATTCGAGGCAAGTGTTTTAAATTCCAACCGATCCTTTTCAATTCCGACCTGCTCAAGTTTTTGATATGCGTCATTGATTCGCCATTTTGCATAGGTGTTGCCGAATTCGGATTTGCAGTTCCCCGTATGACAGGCCAGAACCAGCACCCCGTCGGCACCTTCCACCAGTGCGTTAAGAATATAATGGATGTCAATTTTACCTGCGCACGGCACTTGTATCAACTGAAGTCCGGCCGGAAGCTGATGACCAAATGCTTTGGCTGCCAAACCGGCCTCATAAGCCGAATTCTGGCAGCAAAAGGCCACGATTTTGGGCGCATTCGCCGCTGATTCCGATGCCGCGGCCTTGATCCGATCCGTCATTTCTGCATCCGTAAAATCAGCCAGCTGAATGGCATCCATGGGACATTCACTGGCGCATATACCGCATCCCTGGCAGGCCAGAGATGAAATAACGGCTTTGTCATCCCAGGAAATCGCGCCATGGGGGCAGCAGCGATAGCAGGTCAGGCAGATGGTGCATTTTTCGCGGTCCACCACGGCCTTTGCAGCAACAGACTTTTCGCCGTCGCCTATCAGCGCTCTGACACGGAGCATCATATTGTCAACATCAGACCATGATGTTGATAAATCCTGAACTTCCCGGGCGGACCCGACCACAAAGATTCCTTCCCGGTTGGAAGCCACCGGCAGGCGGTGAACATTTTCCTTTTGCAGAAATCCCATGGGCCCCACGTCGATATGCAGGGCCTCGGCCAGGCCGAGATTGACATTATCCGCCACCAGGACTTCTTCGCAAACAATGATATCCGGATTCAGTTCAATGTCATTTCGAATGACCGGATCATAAAAACTCACGGTCAGTTTTTCATTTTCCTGGATCACGGTCGGGGCTTTCTGAAGTTTGAAATAAATGGCCCCGCTGTTTCTGCAACGGGTATAGAGTCTTTCCAGGCCGTCGTCCGCAACCTTGATATTATTGACATAAACATAAGCGCTGCAGCCGTCCATGCCGACAATGTCAGACACGCAATTCAAAACGCGTTTCATCAGCAGCGGGGAGCCTTCATGGGCAAAGCCCACGAGAAACGCAACGGTTTTTTTGCCGTCTTCAATCGCTTTTCGGGTGGTTTCGGATGCCAGCAGATTTTCAAATTCAGACACGGAAACCACATTGGTCGCCGGGGTCAGGCCGTAAATTTGATGCAAGGGGTTGACAGCGGTGTCCGTGGCCACCACAACGGCACCGGCACTTTTTTCCAGTACGGCACCGGCAGATTCAAATCGTAAGGTGAAATTGCCCGGCATCCCCGACGCTTCCAGCAGGGTGGACAGGGGCAGAATTTCCACATTCTGATCATTTGCGACGTCATTTTCAAGGGCTTTGATCCGGTCAGTTTCCGCTGCAGACACGCCCAGCACGGCCAAATTATTATCAGTGTCGTTGTGCTGCGGCGCCAGGATGACGTTATACCCGTTGGCCGAAATCCGGGAAGCGGCCTTAAGGCCGGCATAACCGCCGCCGATAACGGCGATCTGTGTCGACAAATTTACTTTTTCCATATCATTTTGTTGTTTTGTATTCATTATTCAGTCACCCCCAGATACTTCAGAACTCCGCTGGCGGCCTGGCCGGCATGCGCCATGGAAGCGGCGATATTTTTCGGCCCCTGTGCGGTGCCGGCAATAAATATACCGTCATTTGAGGTTGATGTTTTGTTTAACGCATCGGAATTTTGAAAAAATCCGTCCTGATCAAGGGCCAGGCCCAGTAATTCGGAAATCGGTTTGTTTTCCGAATTCGGCATGATGCCGATGGACAGCACCACCAGATCAAAGGACTCCATGACCGGGGTGCCTTCTGTTTCATCAAAAAGACGCATATTCAGGTTGTCATTTTCAACCGGAAAGATATCCACCGGAATGCTCCGGATAAACCGGATGTCGTCCTTGCAGGTTTCATAGAATGCAGGAAAGCTTTTGCCGGTGTTCTGGATATCCATATAAAAAATGGTGACATCCAGGTCCGGATTTTTGTGCTTCAAGGATTCCGCGGTCCGGAGTGCATAGGGGCAGCAGATCTGGGAGCACCAGAGGTTTCCCAGGTTTTCATCCCGGCTGCCCACACACTGGATAAATGCGATTTTCTGGGCGGCCGCCCCGTCGGAGGGCCGGGCCAGAAATCCGTTTCGGCGTTTAATCCGTTCCAGGTCCAGTCCGCTGATTACATTGGAAAATCTGTTATATCCGTAAGTGCCCTTGCGTTCCGGATTAAACGGTGTGAATCCGGTGGCAACCACAACGGCGGCGGCGGTCAGATCTTCGAAGGACGCCGTGTCGGAAACGGATATGGCCCCTTCCGGGCAGACCTCTTTTAATGCAATCTTATTTTCTTCGATTTTTTCCCGATTGACGGCATACAGGGGGGTGTTGTTTTTCGAATATCCCTGTAAAATCAAATCATCTTCTTTGAATTTTTCATAACAGATACCGCAGTTGGTGCATTTTTTCGCATCAATAAATGCCGCGGGTTTTTTTATTTTTATGGAATAGCCATTGCTGTTTTCAATGGTTTCGATTTCAGTGGATAAATGAACTGTTATTTTGTCGTTTCCAACAACATCTTTAAGCATTTTTTCCACGGAACACGCCCCGCATTGCAGACATTCGGATGTCGCTTTGCAGGTATACTGGATGGCATGCCCCCCCAGAAAGCCGCTTTTTTCAACAAGATCGACACTCAATCCTGCTTCGGCAAGTTCCCGGGCCGCTGTCATCCCGGCGATACCACCGCCGATGATCATGACATTTTTAGAATCCATTTGTTTAACACTCCTTCGTGGGTTTCGGTGCGTATGTCGCAGGGCCTGTCTGTTAAACAGGAATGTTACACCTGTGGCCTCGGGAGTACGCCTGCCCGTTCGGCAATCTCCGGAACTTTTTGCTCCCATTCAATCGCCATGAGATGCACACCGGCAACGCCCTTCATTTCCTTGAATTCATCAATCTGCTCGCAGGCAATTTTGATGCCTTCATCCGCCTGATTTTTCTTGTCCACGCCCTTCAGGCGGTCGATGATATAATCAGGAACGTCCATGCCCGGCACTTTGGCTTTCATATATCGGGCCATACCAAGGCTCTTCATGGGGGTGACACCGGCCAGAATGTATACTTTGTCCGTCAGGCCCATATCATTGGCGCGTTTGACCCATTCTCTCATTTTTTCCATATTGAATACGCACTGGGTCTGAACAAAATCCGCGCCGGCCTGAACTTTTTTGGCCAGACGATAAACCCGCCATTCAAAAGGCTCCGCAAACGGGTTGGCCGCAGCGCCGATAAACATTTTGGGCGGCTCATCGATTTCCTGTCCGTTTAAAAACGTGCCTTCGTCCCGCATGGTTTTGACCATATTGATCAATTGTGTGGAATCAATATCAAACACCCCTTTGGACTGGGGATGATCACCGAACTGCTGGTGGTCGCCGGACAGACACAGCATATTCCGGATGCCGTGAGCATAGGCACCGAGGATATCTCCCTGCATGGCCAGGCGGTTCCGGTCGCGGCAGACCATCTGGTAATTGGGTTCCAGTCCTTCGGATATGGCAAATAACGATGCCGCCCAGCTGGACATGCGGACCACGGCGGTCTGGTTATCTGTTATGTTGACTGCATCCACCATTCCTTTTAACGGCGCGGCCTTTTTTCTGATGGCCTCGATATTTGATCCCCGGGGGGGACCCAGTTCTCCGGTGAAGGCAAAATGTCCGGCTGTCAAAATTTTTTCAAGGTTGCTTCCTGATTTCATAGTCTGTTCCTCTTCTTCACATTCCTATATTGCCGGTGGGGTTGAGCCAATCACACCGGCAAAGAAAGTATATAATAAGGTTGCTAATATATAATGATTATTCCACAGCTGTTTTACGTTCTTCATAACCCGGCTGAATCAGCGTCTGGGGTTTCTGGTTCCGCCAGTCATTCGGCGGGCAGATTTTTATGATATTGTCCAGTCGTCCCTGTTTGGCGAGCCGTTCGTAAATCATGCGCCAGGCGCAGGGCTGGTCTTTATTGATTTCACAGCTCTCCTGGTTGGTGCCGCCGCAGGGACCGTTGAAAAGGCTTTTGGCACACATGGTGACCGGGCAGATGCCGCCGGTCATTCCCAGGGCACAGCTTCCGCAGGCTTTGCAGCGTTCTTCATACCACCCGACATCTTTGTTGACGCCGATAAATACCGTATCCACAGCCGGCAGAACCGGAATTTCCGGATACCGTTCCGCCAGAAACTGAATCCCGGCACCGCATGCCATTGACAGCAGGGCATCATATTCGCCCACAATGTCTTTGAGTTCGTCTAAAAATTCAAAATCGCACTGGCGCTGAACCGTGGCTTCGCCGAAGGAAGCGGGATCCGATGCCGTTTTATTGACCAGCTTGAGCTCCGCGCTCAGCACACCGACCTCTTTTTCGCCGCCGGTCAGGCAGACCGCGACACAGGTTCCGCAGCCGACCACCAGGACTTTTTTATAGCCTTGAATCAATTCCTTGATTTCATCAAAAGGTTTTCTTTCTGCAACAATCATGAGGCTTCCCTCCTTTGTAGGCGAAACAGACGATATCTACCGTTTACGATTTCCATAAGATGCCAAATTCCCTTACCGGAACCGGTAAATATGTTATTTCAATTGTATATCATTGTTTTTGTAGTATTAATACCAACGAGCATATTCTCTTTACGCACCTGCAAAACAAATCAGGCATTGTAAAAAGAAAAAAAATATAAAACATGAAAAAAAATGCAAAGTCAAGGATGTTCATGCCGGTATATTTCAAATGGCATAAAAATTTATTAATTTGACAGGGAAAAATTACTTGCTTAATATAACTGGATTTTAATAAATAGCAGGTTTACATGATGCTGGCGTGACCCAATGATTTCAAACCGTTTTTACACAACCCGGTACCGATTGTTTCTTGCGGCAATGATCTGCTGCTGTCTTTTTTTTGCCGCTGATTTGTTCGCAGTAAATGATCCGGAAAACACGCCGGGGGAGAAGCATCTGTCGGCCCAACTGCCTTCTGATGCAGATACCGGCTCCGCAACGGATTTTCCGGTATACCTGTATTTTGCAGACAGTAAAAACCATTACCTGACGGAAGAACAAAGATTCGGGTTGCAGGCGGATGATCCGGCGGTGTTTTGCCGCAACATTGTGGACGGGCTGATTTCCGGTCCGGCCGGCAACCTGGTTCGCACACTGCCGCCGGCCACCCGAATCCGGGCGATATTTGTCGATGATAAAACAGCCTATGTTGATTTATCACAGGAAGTTGCGGCATCGCATCCGGGCGGGATTGTCTCTGAGATAATGACCATTTATTCAGTGGTGAATTCTCTGGTGCTGAACGTGGATGCGGTGGACAAGGTCAAACTCTTAATAGCGGGACAGGATGCGCAAACCGTATCCGGTCATATTGACATCCGGTTCCCCTTACATGCGGATATACTTTTAATCAGATGAAAAATAATCCAATCAGCCAAATCAGAAATATCGGAATTATTGCCCACATTGATGCGGGTAAAACCACGGCCACGGAACGTATCCTTTATTATACCGGCCGGTCCCACAAAATCGGCGAGGTTCATGACGGCGAAGCGGTCATGGACTGGATGATCGATGAGCAGGAACGGGGCATCACCATCACGTCGGCGGTGACCACCTGCCAGTGGAAAACCAATGAAATCCAGATTATTGACACCCCGGGGCATGTGGATTTTACCATTGAGGTGGAACGCTCCCTGCGGGTGCTGGACGGCGCAGTCGGTATTTTTTGCGCGGTCGGAGGCGTTGAGCCCCAGTCGGAAACGGTCTGGCATCAGGCGGATAAATACCTGGTTCCCAAAATGGCGTTTGTCAATAAGATGGACCGGGTGGGCGCGGATTTTTTCCGAACCGTGGACATGATTGCCCAGCGTCTGAACGCCAACCCGCTTCTTCTGCAGCTGCCGGTGGGAATTGAGGATAGTTTTAAAGGGGTGATTGACCTGCTGTCCATGCAGCAGATCATATGGACGTCGGATGACCCCAAAGCCGAGATCCGGACCACCGATATTGAGGAAAAGTATTTAGATCAGGCCAGAGAATATCGGGACAAGCTGGTCGAACGGGTGGCGGAAGTCGATGATGAAATTATGGAAGCCTACCTGGAAGAAGCCGACATTCCCGTTGACCAGCTGGAAGCCGCCATCCGGCGCGCCACGCTGAACCTCAGGCTGGTGCCGGTGCTGTGCGGAACCGCTTTAAAAAACAAGGGCATCCAGCCGCTGCTCGACGCCATTGTCAAGTTTTTGCCCAGCCCGCTGGATGTGCCGCCGATTGAAGGGCATCACCCGGAAACCGGGGAATTGATAGAATGTACGGCCAAAAGAAAAGCACCCCTGGTGGCGCTGATTTTCAAGGTTTCCATGACCGAAGGACGAAAATTGTCCTTTGTCCGGGTTTACAGCGGGCAGCTGAAAGCCGGGGTTGATGTCTACAACCCCTCCCGCAATAAAAAAGAAAAAGTATCGCGTATTCTGCGGATGCACGCCAATAAACGGGAACGGCTGGACATCGCTGATGCCGGCAGCATTGTCGGGGTGGTCGGTCTTAAGGATTCTTCCACCGGCGAAACCCTTTGTGACGCCTCGGCCCCGGTGTTGCTGGAAAAAATGGAATTTCAAAAGCCGGTTATTTCCATATCCGTGGAGCCGAAAACCCATCAGGACCAGGATAAGCTGGACCAGGTGCTGGAAAAGTTGACGGCCGAAGATCCGACCCTTCAGGTGAAGCAGGATGAAGATACCGGTCAGACCATATTGTCCGGCATGGGCGAATTGCATCTGGAAATCATCACCAGCCGGATGCAGCGCGAATTCAAGACCAATGTGAATATCGGCAAGCCCCAGGTCGTATACCGGGAAACACTGGCCAAAGAAGCGGCGGCAAGTGCGGTATTTGATAAGGAAGTGGCCGGCAATCGGCACTTTGCTGAAGTTGAATTGAAACTCCGGCCCCTCAGCCGGGGCAGCGGAAGTCAGTTTCGGTCTGCAATCAAGCCCGACACCATTCCGGAGATTTTTCTGCCTGCTGTTGAAAAAGGGGTCCGGGATGCCATGGAATATGGGGATTTGATGGGATATCCGGTGGTGGATGTCGAAGCGGTGGTCACCGGCGGCAGTTTTAAAGAATCCCTGGGCACTGAACTGGCCTATACGGTGGCCGCATCCATGGCATGCCGCGAGGCACTGAAAAAAGGCGATCCGTTTTTACTGGAACCGATTATGGATGTGGAAGTGTTTGTGCCGGAAGCGTTTATGGGGGATGTTATCGGTGATTTAAGTGCCCGGGGCGGAAAAATTGAATCCATTTCATCAAAAGCCGAGATTCAGATTATTTCCGCCATTGTGCCGCTGTCAAAAATGTTCGGGTATTCTACGGCGCTGCGGTCTTCGTCCCAGGGACGGGCCAATTTTACCATGAAGTTTTCCCATTTTGATAAAAGTTAAAAAAGTCAGAGAGTCCCAAGCAGGCGGCACACCCTGGCCTACCGGATGATCTGCCCGCCGATTTTGCGGGTAAAATTTCCGGTTTTGTTCTTCTCCTGATTTGGCGCTGAATCCGTCTCCTGATCCGGCCCGTTGCCGCTGTTAAAAAACCGGCGGGGTTTTTCCATGCTTTTTAACAGCTGATTGATTTCTTCAGTCTGTTCCGGTTCGTTTTTATACGTCAAGGCCTTCTTGAAATGAAATGTGGCGGTTTGCCGGTTTTTACTTTTGAGATAATATTGCCCCAGATAAAAATGGGCCCGGCCCAGCCGGTCCAGCTTGCCTTCCGCTTTTCCAAGGTGAAGATAGACCTCCACATTATCCGGATCATCTTCTATGATGGTGCGAAATATATCTGCCGCCTGTTCATACCGCTCAAGCCCCATCAGGGAACGTCCGATATACAGTTGTCTGGCTTTGGCGTTTGCCGTTGCTTTTGATGTTTTTTCGAGTATCTCCAGTGCTTCCGGGTATTTGCCGGCCATAAAGCAGGCGATGCCGAGGTCGATTTTCAAATCCGGGTCGTCCGGATTTTTTTCCGCGGCAATTTTTAAGTGATCCACTGCGGTATTCGGATTCCCGTTTCGGCTGAGGGCCAGCCCGTATCCGTAGTGGGCCATTGCATCGTTCGGGTTATTTTCAATCCGGCCCTTGAAAAGACGCAGAGCCGCATCGGCATCGCCGTAAAGTGCCGTCATCCGGGCGTGGGCTTTTGTAAACGCATAATTTTTTTCCGGCAGTGGAACCTCCCGGTTTTCCAGCAGATTGTCCAGATACAGAATCCGTTCTTCAGTGGCCGGATGGGTTTTCAGATAGGTGGGAATTTCATCGGCCGTAAACCAGTCCACAGACCGGATTTTTTTCAAAATGGAAAGCAGACCGTTTAAATTATACCCGGCTTTTTGAAGATAGGTGCGGCCGATCTGGTCCGCCTGCATCTCGTGCTCCCGGCTGTAGGCCAGGGCCATGGATTGTCCCGCTGCCATGGAACCGATGGTCAGTGCACTGCCCACCGTGGCCGCGCCGCCCAGGCCGATAAGGATGCCGGCAACTACGCCGGCCAGAGATGCCATATTTGATTTTTTGGATTTTTTCATCATTTCCGAAATATGCCGGCAGGAGACATGGGCAATTTCGTGGGCCAGCAGGGCGGCCAGTTCGTCTTCGCTTTCCACGGCGCTGAACAAACCGGAAAAAACAAAGATATTTCCCGCCGGGCCGGCAAAGGCATTGTATGCGTCCTGGCGCACCGCATAAAATTTGTAGGCAAAGGGCTGGGGCGGCATGACTGATATGATTTTCTGGCCCACATCGTTGAGGTAATTATGAATTACAGGATCTTCAATGATATCGAATGCTTCAAAGACAGCTTCCAGGAATTCGGCGGACAGTTCCTCTTCTTCCTTAATGGTTAAAGCAGACGCCGTCTCCGGCGTGATCAGGCTGCAGGTGAAAATAAGAGCGGCGGTCCATGCGGCAATCAATTTTTTAAATTTACACATACGTTTATTCTATGTATTAAGTGAGCAGTCATTTAATTAATATTTACGGAAAAGACCGTTTCGGGGCCTGTTATCCGATTTGATGATAGCATCCGGATCTGTTAGAAAACGATATATTATGACACAGTGTTATCCGCTTTTCAAATATGGATTTTTATGGTAAGGCTAAAAACTATTATGGCACATACAATTTGTATCGCAAATCAAAAAGGCGGGGTCGGAAAAACAACCACCGCGGTGAATCTGGCGGCGGCGTTGTCGGTTGCCAATAAAAAAACCCTTCTGGTGGATTGTGACCCCCAGGCCAATGCCACCACCGGGCTGGGAATTGATAAGCGAAATATCAACAAATCCCTGTATCACGGCCTGATCGGTCAGGCGGATGCGGCAGACGTCATCTGTGAAACCGGCATCGCTAAATTATCACTGATTCCCTCTAAAACCGATTTGATCGGCTTTGAAATCGAAATGATGGCGGATGCGGACCGGGACAAAATGCTGCGCGAGCTGCTGGCCCCGTGTGCCAAGGATTATGATTATATCATCATCGACTGTCCGCCGTCATTGAGCTTGCTGACATTGAACGCAATGACCGCCGCCAATTCCGTCTTAATTACCCTGCAATGCGAATTTTACGCACTGGAAGGGCTGGGCCAGCTGATGCAGACCGTGAAACGGATCAAGCAGGGATTGAACCCGGGATTGAACATCGAAGGAATTTTGCTGACCATGTTCGATTCCCGGACCAACCTTTCCAACCAGGTGGCGGATAATGCGGTCAAATATTTTAAAAATCTGGTTTTTAAAACCCGTATCCCGCGCACGGTGCGCCTGGGCGAGGCGCCGAGCTACGGAAAACCGATCATATTTTATGATCCGTCATCAACCAGTTCAAAAAGTTATCTGGACCTGGCAAAAGAAGTCCGCAATGGCAGTCGGCGGAAAGACAAGTTTGTTATTCTGTAACCATTTAATTTTTAAATAAAGGTTTGCCAATGGGGGAGGGAAAGTCAAAATCCAAAGTGAGCGGATCAAAGCCGAAAAAACGCAGAACCACCGGTCTGGGAAAAGGACTGGACGCTCTGTTTCCGACAATCGGTGTCAGCCGCGAGGAAGCATCAACCGAAAGCAACATGCTGGAATGTGATGTGGACAGAATTGTTCCGAATCCGTATCAGCCGCGCCGGGATTTTCCTGAAAACGAGATGGCGGAGCTTGCCGATTCCGTCAAGGTCCAGGGGATACTCCAGCCGCTGCTGGTCAGGGAGTCCGCATCCGGCGGATATGAACTCATCGCCGGCGAGCGCCGTCTGCGGGCGGCAAAGATGGCGGGTTTGTTCAAAGTCCCGATTATTGTAAAAAATATCGGAGACAACGAGCTGCTGGAACTTTCCATTGTTGAAAACATTCAGCGCCAGAATTTAAATCCCATGGAAGAAGCCGAAGCCTATTTAAGGCTGCTGAATGATTTTAAAATGACTCAGGAAAAAATCGCCCGGCAGGTGGGAAAGAGCCGGTCCGCGGTGGCCAATTTTCTGCGTCTGAATCAGCTTCCCGATGATATCAAGTCCTCCATCAAGGACGGGCTGATCAGCATGGGGCATGCACGGGCATTGCTGGGTGCCGAAACATCAGCGCTTCAGCGTCAGGCCTGGAAAATTGTGATCCTCAGGGGGCTGTCGGTGCGGGAAACAGAGGCCCTGGTTCAGCGCTTGAATTCCGAAAAACAGCGGGTCAGAAAACCGGAACAGCGGCCGAAAGATGTTTACTTTTTAAATATAGAAGAAGACCTGGCCCGGCATTTCGGCACCAAAGTACTGATTAAGCGCCGGGGCCAAAAAGGAAAAGTTGAAATCGAGTTCTACAGCAACGACGATCTGGACCGGTTGCTGGGCCTTTTTAAAACCGATTAAACATGTCTGTTCATATTATTGTTGACGGGTATAACGTCATCCGTCAGTCTCCGGTCATGAGCCCGCTGGATCGCCAGGATCTGCAATCGGGCCGGGAAGCCCTGATCGATAAACTGTCTGCTTATAAAAAACTCAAAGGCCACAAAATTACAGTGGTATTTGACGGCAATGAGACAGCAGCGTTACTTGAAAACCGGGACCGGGAAAAAGGCATTCTGATACGATTTTCCCGTCACGGGGAGACCGCGGATGCGGTGATCAAGCGAATGGCGGCCCGGGAAAAACAAAAAGCCCTGGTGGTGAGTTCCGATCGGGAGGTGGCCGATTTTTCGGCATTTAAAGGGGCGGCTGTCATCGGTGCTGTGGAATTTGAAGAAAAAATGGAACTGGCGGCTTTAATGGATTTAAAAGGCGGTTTTCCGGAACCCGGCGAAAACAAGCAATGGGCGGGGACCACGCGGAAAAAAGGCCCGTCCAAAAGACTGCCCAAAAAAGTGCGGATGAACCGGAAAAAGTTGAAAAAGTTATAATTATGATTACGTTTTGCATTATTGATGGACAGGGCGGCGGTATCGGCGCAACCATTATCAAAAAACTCAGGGAAAAATTTGGCGAGTCCTTAGATATAGTTGCGCTGGGAACCAATGCCATTGCGACATCTCAGATGCTCAAAGCCAAAGCCAATCGCGGGGCATCGGGTGAAAATGCCATTGTTCAGACGGTGCGGCAGGTGGACCTGATCATCGGGCCGGTGGGTATTGTCATCGCCAATTCAATGATGGGGGAAATGACGCCGGAAATGGCCAAAGCCGTGGCTTCTTGCCCGGCCCGAAAAATACTGCTGCCGTTAATACAGGAAAATATAGAGATCGTGGGCACCGCGGCCATTCCGCTGCCGCATCTCATCGATGAATTGATAGAAAAACATTTAAATAATATTTCAATATAAGGAAATTGCAAAATGTGTGAAGCCAGTGCGTATGTCATTGACGGTGAAAACCAGGAACTGATTATGGAAGCCGTTGACAGTGTGGAACCCGAAGACGGGGGATACAAACTGATTAATATTTTCGGAGAACAGAAATTCGTTAAAGGTACCATCCATTCCCTGTCATTGGTTGACCATAAGGTTTACTTAAAGAAATCCTAATTGAAAATCACGATCGCCAAAACCGCGGGTTTTTGCATGGGCGTCCGCCGGGCGGTTGAGATGGCGCTGGACGCATCCAACCGCACCGATACCCCGATCTACACCTATGGCCCGCTCATTCACAATCCGCAGGTGATGGATATCCTTGCGCAAAAAGGAATTTCCGTTATCCGCCGGATTCCGGAAAACGGCACCGGCACCGTTCTGATCCGTGCCCACGGGGTTCCCCCGGAAGACCGGGACAAGTTGAAACAGGCCGGGTTTGACGTCATTGATGCCACCTGCCCCAAGGTGATCAAGGTCCAGTCGATTATTGCCAAACATGCACGGCAGGGGTATTCGGTCATTATTGTCGGGCACCGGGCCCATCCCGAAATTATCGGGTTGCAGGGCTATGCCGGCGATTTGGGGGTTGTGGCGGAAAGTATGGACGACTTAAAGGCCCTGCCGGAATTTGACAAGGCCATCATTGTTGCCCAGACGACCCAGAACAAAGCTTTTTTTGAAGCGGTAACAGACTGGGCGGAAAAATTTCATCCAAATTACCGGGTGTTTAACACCATCTGCGATTCCACCGAAAGCCGCCAGAAAGATGTCAGGGAACTGGCCGAAAAGGTGGATGCCGTGGTGGTGGTGGGCGGGTATGAGAGCGGAAATACCAAGCGCCTTTTTGATATCGCCACAGATGCCGGAAAAGCAGCCATCCATATTGAAACGGAAGCCGAACTGGATGTCAGCCAGCTGGGCACTCCCCGGCATATCGCCATCACCGCAGGGGCGTCCACGCCGAACTGGGTCATCAAACGGGTGTACCGGGAACTTGAAAACCGGATGATCAATAATCGCAGATGCTTTAAACGATTGCGATTTTTTATTCACCGGAGTCTGCTGCTTTCCAATATTTATCTGGCAGCGGGGGCCGGATGTCTGACGTATGCCGCAGCCATGCTCCAGGGCCTTGTGCCGTCTTTATCCGCTGTTCTGGTGGCGGTATTTTACCTGCTGTGCATGCATACGTTTAATAATCTGATTGATATCACCTCGGACCGTTACAATGATCCGGATCGGGCCACTTTTTTTCAGCAGAACCGGTTGCTGCTTTCCGCGTTAACCGGTTTGTTCGGACTGGGGGGGGTGCTGATTGCCTATAGCATGGGTCCGCTCTTTTTTCTGCTATTGGTATGCATGAGTTTTATGGGCATTGTCTATAGCATCAGTCTGGTTCCCAAAGGCATTGCCGGCGGTTTAAAGCCGAAAATCAGAGATATCCCCGGCTCCAAAACCGTGCTGGTGGCCCTGGCATGGGGCATTTTGACGACCATTGTGCCGGCCGTTGACGGGTTCGGTTATATTAAACCGGTCACTGTGCTGATTTTTTTCTGGATGGTCAGTCTGGTTTTTGTGCGCACGGCTTTTTTTGACATACTCGATATGCAGGGCAGCCGGATTGTGGGCAAAGAAACAATTCCCATTCTGCTGGGTGAACAAAAGACCATGGCCTGGCTGAAAAATCTGGCCGGCCTGATGATGATTGTGCTGATCGGTGCCAGTGCCGGCGGCGCGATATCAAGCCTCGGATACCTGCTGAGCCTCTGTCCCTTGTCTATGTTGATGTTTTTGTCCGCCTATGAGCGGGGAGGGATTTCTTCCGGATTCCGGCAGGGATTTTTGATGGAAAGTCATTTTATTCTGGCCGGGTTGCTGACCGGCCTGTGGGCATTGATATAGATGGCCGGATAAAAATTCAACTATTTATTTCAGTTTGGGTTTTATACCTTCCGCCTAATCCTTTCTAAACTTGGGTTCCGTCCCGGCAAACAATCGCCGGATATTGTCTTTATGACGGAAAATAATGGCCAGGGAAATCACCACTGCGCATCCAAAAAAAATCAGAGATTGATTGAACCAGAGGACATTTACGGGCAGACACAGTGCTGCGGCCAGTGACCCGGCGGAAACCCGTTTTGAAACGAGGGCGGTGAAAAAAAATGCGCCGACGGCAATGCCCAGCGCCGCCGGGGCAAAAACGGCAAAGCACCCGGCCGCCGTGGCCACCCCTTTACCGCCGGTTTTGAATTTCAGATAAACCGGAAACAGATGGCCGCAGACCGCGGCAATAGCCGTCAGGGCCATACGGATTTCTTCTGGTCCGTTGCCATTTTTTGCGCTGATGGCTGATGCAATCAGCACCGGAAGGGCGCCTTTTAAAATATCACAGACCAATGTGGCAAGACCCAGTATCCATCCGCCGGTCCTTGCGGCATTTGTGGCGCCGATATTCCCGCTGCCGGTTTTTCGAAGATCTTTGGATGTCAGCATTTTTGTAAAGATCAGCCCGAAGGGGACGGACCCCAGCAGATATGCGAAGATGCAGAGAGATGCTATTGTCAGTATCATAAGATATTTCAAAAACCTGTTATTAAGAAGAGGCGAAAAACGAGCGACGAAGTAACCCCCATCGTTAAGGAGATTGCTCCGTTTGTGCCTCTCTCCCGTTACCGGATAATCGTTTGCGGGACTTTTCCTTTTGTCCTGATAACGTGTAAATAATTATTAATCGACCTTTGATTAAATATCAAGAATCGCATATATTTGTTTGTGAAATAAGGAGGCAAACCGTTTTGGAACCTGTAGAAATACCCATTGACGGCATTCTGGACCTGCATACGTTCAATCCCAAAGAAGTCAAACCCCTGTTGCATGACTATATTACCGCGTGCCGGGAAAAAGGAATTTTTTCGTTGCGGATTATCCACGGCAAAGGGACCGGGGTTTTGAAAAAACGGGTGCAGTCAATTTTAGCATCCCATCCGGACGTGATCTCTATGGCGGATGCGCCGGCTCAGCGCGGGGGCTGGGGGGCGACGTTGGCGGAATTGAAAAAAGACGGCCCCTGAAAGCATCTCGGATGTTATGGAACGAATTGATAAAAAAATATTTACCGCCCTGTTTTTTTCCCTGTTTGCCTCGGTCACCGGCGTGGGGATTGTTGTTCCCCTGCTGCCGGTATATGCACACAGCCTGGGCGCCACCGGCTTATATATCGCGCTGATTTTCGGCGGTTTTTCTCTGACCCGCACCTTATTTCTTCCCTGGTTCGGAAAACTGTCCGACCGGAAAGGCCGGAAACCGTTTATCGCCTCCGGACTTTTTGCCTATTTTGTCATCTCCGTTGCCTTTATTTTTTTTCAGGATATCAAAGGGCTGATTCTGCTGCGGGCGATTCAGGGGATTGCGTCGGCCATGATCATGCCGGTGGCCCAGGCCTATATCGGTGAAATTACACCCAAAGGCAAAGAAGGCATTTCCATGGGCATCTTCCATGTCTCGGTGTTCATGGGGCTTTCCATCGGGCCGCTGCTGGGAGGGGTTATCAAAGATTATTACAGCCTCCAGGCCGCATTCGGTGCCATGGCGGCCATGTCGCTGGCCGCATTTTGTCTGAGCTTTTTCCTGCTGCCCCCCACCCGTGAAGAAAACACGGCTCTCAGGGCGTATCAGCCCGCACGGTGGGGCTTTCTGCTGACGGATCGCGATATTGTCAGTATTTCATCTTTCCGGTTTGTGTATACCACCTGCATCGGCATCATCTGGGGGTTTCTGCCGGTTTACGGTGATATGAAATTTGCGCTGTCAAGTTCATCCATCGGCATTCTGGTGGTGCTGGGCGTCTCTGTCAGCGGTCTGATGCATATCCCCATGGGAGCGGTAGCGGACAGGATGGATAAACGGCTTCTGGTCATCGTCGGGGGGGTGATCACTCTTCTTGCCATTCTGCGGGTGGGAATGGCGGATGGATTCTGGGGGTTGTTTGGCGCCAATATCATTTTCGGCATCGGCGGCGGAATTTCCATGCCGGCGCTGATGGCCCTGGCGGTTATCAGCGGCAATAAAACCGAATCCATGGGATCGGTGATGGCGTTGATTACAGTGGCCCACAGTCTGGGCATGCTTTTCGGCTCATTTCTGGCCGGCATGGTAATGGATATTTTCAAACTCCAGTATGCATTTTATCTGGGGGCGTTTATTATGGGGGCGGGAACCCTTATGTTTGCGGTTGGTATGTTTTTCGGCCAACCGGCGGTTGCAGAATCAGAGTTTTAGCTATTACTTATTAAACCCTTTCCGGATCACCGAGGTCATGACAATCCGAAAACCCAGATAGTTGACCTTGAAATCCTGGTTCACGCCGGCGCGATAGGTGCTGCGCATTTCATGGGAAGAATTGGTCCAGCTGCCCCCGCGAATGACCCGTTTGGGGCCGTCACCGGAAATCAGGGGATTGTTATTTTTGTGGTTTTTATAAGCGGTTTCACTGTAAATATCCAGGCACCATTCATACACGTTGCCGCTCATATCATATAACCCGAGTGTGTTGGGCCTTTTTTTTCCCACCGGCCGGGTGGTCATGCCGCTGTTGCCCGAATACCAGGCCACGGCATCCGGATTGCCGCCGCCGGCATACTTCTGGTATTTTCCGCAGCTTCTGGCCGCATACTCCCATTCGGCTTCCGTGGGCATCCGGAAAAGATATTTGCCCTTGTTCAGGGTGATCATTTTCTGGATGAATTCCTGGGCCTCATTCCATGAAACCTGCTCCACCGGATAGTCCGGTCCCTTTTTAAATCCGGACGGATTATGACTGTAGGGGCTGACTTTTTTCCAGAACGTATTGGCCATTACTTTTTTCCAGTCCGCCTGGGTGATCAGGTATCTGGTCATCCAGAAACCGTCGATGTAGACGGTATGTGCCGGAAATTCATCTTTTTTGCCCTCGGAATCCCATTTTCCGGGACCCATCTGGAAGGAACCGGACGGCACCCAGCAAAATTCCATTCCCGTGAACGGTTCCAGCCAGGAATCCCCCACCTGGTTCCTTTCCGGCGGAATTTGGCTGTCCGGTGCCAGGTGCTCTGCGGCAATGTTGACGACATTGGCTTTTTTGGGTCTTTTGATCTTGGCCGATCCCGACGATCGCCGCCGTTTTGATCGGGCGGTTTTTGACAGGGAATCGGTCCAGGTTGAAATTTTTGAGTAGGGGCTTTCTGACTTTGATCCGGATTTTCCGGAGCTTTTTGGATCGGCCGATAACAAGGGGTCATCAATGATCAGGCGCTTGTTGCCATCTAAAATTTTAATGATTTCATCAAAATTTGCCGGGCGTTTTGCCGGATCGAATTTCAGGCATTTTTCAATCATCCCCTGAATATAATACGGCATATCCCCCCGGGAAAAAACAACCCCCTTGTCTTTGATCAGCCGGGTTCTTTCGGTGAAATCCTTTTTGTCATAGGGAAGCGTGCCGAACCATATGAAATAGCAGACCAGGCCATAAGAATACAGCAGGCTCGGAATATTGGCGGTTTCAGAGTTGATAATCAGCTCGGGGGCCGACCAGTTGGGGGTAAATTGTGCTTTGGCGGAAGTCGAGATGCTGTGCATTCGCTGCAGGCCGCCAAGATCGCCGATTAACAGCTGATCCTGTTCATTGATCAGCAGGTTGGACGGTTTTAAATCTTTGACGATAAATGCGTCTTTTGTCCGGCCGGACAGCCGGTTTAAAATGGCTGCGAGTTCCCGCATCAGGTTTTTGGCATGTCGGGGCGACAGCGGGTAATGATCGATCACATGATCAGACAGGTTTTCCGGGCAGTACTCCATTAAAAGAATCAGATACGCCCTGGCTTCCTGTTTGGAAATCTGCTTGTCCATGAGGTGAAAGTCATGGATTTCAATGACCCCTTCTCCCTTGATTTTGCCGTAATATTCCTGAACCGCATAAAAATCGTGGGATATTTTTGAATCCAGTTCCTGCTGGGTTCGAAAAGACAGGGAGCGCTCAACAATGATGGGGACAACTTTAACCGCTCTTTCCTTTAAGTTGTCCTTTACGTGAAAAACCGAACCGTAAACCCCTTCACCGATTTTGCGCAGGATTTCATAGGTTGGAAGACATTTTTTGATCGTCTCTTCCATCAAATAATCCCTGATTGCCGGATTATTTTTTTCAGTTCACCGGTATGTTCATCACTATTTCTGACCAAATCATGACTCCCCTGCACTTAGAATGATGAAGCTGGTGTTGTCCGTCAATCCTTTTTTTAACAGCGCCTGTAATAAATTATTGCCGTTTTCAATGGGGGACGGCATCAACAGGTCGAAGATCTCCTGATCTTTCATCTGGTCGTTTACCCCGTCGGAGCAGAGCAGGTAACAGGCATTTTCCGGCATGGATTCCTCAAAGATATGAATTTTCGGGTTTTTCCACTCATCTTCAAATAAAGGGCCGATACCGAAATTAATGATGTTTTTTAACGGATGATCGGTTGCCGTCTCCGGCTCGATAAATGCTTTGTCAACCAGGCCCTGCACCAGGGAATGATCATGAGAGATGTAGTCTATTCCGGCTTTAGAAATTTTATAAATCCGGCTGTCACCGGCATTAAAGGCGATGGTTTTGCCGTCTTTGACCATCAGGCCGGCAATGGTTGTGCCGCAGTTGCCCGGCAGATGGTTTGCGGTTGCAGACTGTATGTCAGCCAGGCATGCTTTTACATTTTCAGCGCTGAACATGCTGCGGTTAAATTTGTTTTTTATTTGTTCGCAGACAAACCGGCTGGCGGTCTCCCCGAAATCATGACCACCAATACCGTCGCAGACCCCCAGCAGCAGAAAGTCCGTGTCAATTGATTTTTTTTCTTCCAGATGATCCGACTGAAAAATGTCAATGCCATCCAAAAGACAGTCTTCCTGTTTGGTTCTCGGCCCCAGGTGCATGGCTGAAAAAACAGTATGTTTCATAAGCAGATACTTGTTCTTTAAATATAAAAGCCTTAGTACATATACTTTTAAATACGGTAACGTATTCCAAAAGCTTTAACGGTCGGAGATAAACCCCGCCCCTGTGGATGAGGCTTAAAACTCTGTGCAGAAAGGGAGGGCTTTTATGCCCTCCCGAAAAAATCCTGATATTCGTAACTATATTTATGACATCAAGCCCTTAGCGGCAGTGTGTCCGCGACTGCCGGGAGCAAAATGTTCATGCGCAGGAGAGAATTGACAGCGATCAGGGCTGAATCATAATGGTCGGAAACAGTCCTTCTTCATCTCCCCGGGGATAGGGTTGAATGGTATTAAAGGACATATTCTGGTTTCTCTGGGCATGTCCCTGTCCGCTGTTGTCGCTGCTGTTGAAAAAAGCGCCGTTGGCTTCCAGGATGTGGTGAATCCGTCCCTGAAACGCGGAAACAAAATCCGCACCGCTGCCTTCGAAAAACATGTTTCCTTTGGAAAAGAAGGTCTTTATTTTTGATAACTCGCTGATGGCGATGCTGTTGGTTTCAAGATCTTCTTTGTTTTTTATCAGCCCCCATACCAGCTGCCCCGGCGGGACGGTCAGCGGTTCTTCAATATCGATGATGGTGTGGGGCATGACAATGCATTCCTTGCCAATGGTCAGCCGTTTTTCCGGTCGGCCCCGGAGAAAGCTGTTGAATCCCACAAAAACATTTTTTCCCATATCTGCTTCAATAATTTTAGCGCCGTGGGCCGTGACATTGTTGCCTTCCAGCCGGGAGTTGATGATGAAACAGTTCTCCTGGGCATTGGCGCCTTTGCCAAGGTAAGAATTTTCAAGATATGCCCGTTGGGAAATCAACACATTTTCTCCGATTTCCATCGCCGGTTTGACGACGGCATAACGGTCCAGAGAGGACGTTGCCGGAACATTCGTTGCCGGTTCAATGTTTACCACCTCAAAAACGCGCTGAAAATCCTGTTTCCGGCTTTCAACAAAATCAATGAAAAGACCCTCCGGCAGCTTGCCGGCCTCAAACGAAATATATGTTTTCAGCTTTTCTATGGGATAACGGTAAAGGAAATTAAAAGACCCCGGACTTTTGACCCATACGGTACCCGGATCAATACGTAAATGGCTGATTTCTCCGGCCTGAACATAGGAATAGGTCCCGATGACGCTGTCCCGCATGGTGGTCAGGTCCACCGTGGAAAACGGCCCTAAAAAACAGCCGTCTGACGGAGATCCGTGAATGTTGGCGTAATGGGTGGATATCGTGTCCTTGATAAAGAATTTCTCAGGCGTTTCCGGGTCATGGGAGTAATTGTGAATCAGCGTTTTCACAAAAGCACTGTCTTCAATTACGATTTCTTCATCTTTTGACACTGGAATTTTAAACTTGTCAAACTGGAAGATGGTGCCTTTCTTTTTCAGTTCATCCCCCCGGACATCTGTTTTATAGAGCAGGGAATTGGTGACCTGGATTTTGCCTAAAAAGTAGCTGCCGGCAAGGCCTGAATGTCTGAACTGAAGATTTAGCGGGTGGTCCGGAGAAATGCCGTAAAATGCATAAAATTTAGTCATCTGGCTTTTGGGAATCAAATCCCATACATAGGGTTTGGTGTCAAACGCCTGCTCCCGCAGATTGATATTGACCCGCTGGACGATGCGAGTGAAAAGCTTTTCAAGTTCGTTCATAATGATACAATATCCTTATTATGCTAAGTTACATTCCTTCATGGTATGAAAAATCGCCGCAAAAACATCCGTCAGTCGTAAAATTCCCACAATATCATTGTTTCTGGTGACTAAAAGAGACATGTGCGAACCGTGAACCAGCTGATGAATGGCCGTATTCAAAGAGGTGTCTTCTTCGACATATTCCCCTTCGGTGGGGGCGCTCATCAAATCTTCGACTCTGATCTGCCCTGCATTGCGGCAGATATCGGTCAGGGGCTCTTTCTGCATCAGGTTTTTTTCACGCAGGTGCATGATAAATTGCGAACTGAACCTGTATTTACGGATATCCTCAAACAGCTCATATTGTTCGTTTTTCGGTTCAAGGGCGCGCAATACATCCAGTTGGCCGACTTTTCCAACCACTTTATTGTTTTTATCCAGAACGAGAATCGCGCGGTGGCGGTATTTGTTGTGGTCATATTCTTCCTGAGCCTGTTCCAGGGCCAGGTACGCTTCAAACAGGGTCGCCCCTTCGGAAACCGTTGCGTATTCCGAAATGGGGACCATCAGATCTTTAATAAGATATTTATCCACAATAAAACTCCGGTTAGAGGTTGATGCCAGATATTTTTTTCAATCGGTTGCAGACAGTGCGTTTAACCGCAAATATTCTAAAAAAAGGCTATATCATTTTAAAATATCAAGATCAAGTATTCAAAAGATACGGGTATAAACCATTGATTGTTATATAAATTTATCTTTTTTCAGGCGGGCTTTGATCCGGCAGGCCTCTCAATAGGCGCGTTTTTTTGCATGATATTGCTTTAAAACAAATTTTAACGCAAACGCCGGGTGGGAAAGATAGGGGGCGCTGAATTTAATAAAGGTCTCCAGCAGCTGGTCAAAAACGGCTGATTTTTTTTTGTCATCGATAAAGTTGCGCTGTTTTTTGACTTCAAATGTCACGGTATCGCCCAGGACCGCTTTGATTTCATCTGCCGGCGGTGAGGGGATCTTGTTGTTTGAAAAATTGTCATCTGAAAAAATATCATCGATGGATATGACCATCCGGGCAATCACCGTGACCTGCCAGCGGTCGCCGGCAATGCCTTTGGATGCGTCAAAGATATCCAAACGCTGCCTGTTTTCCAGTTCAATGGATTTGATAAGCTGTTCGGGCATAATAATATTCCTGTTTTTTATTGTTGGCTGTGTGCATTTGATTTGACAGATTCGCCGGATTTTCAAAACAGCGTCATCTGCACCTGTTTTTTTTTCTTTGCCGACGCAGGGGAATCATTTTTTTTTAACAGATTGTTTTCAATGTCGGCCACAAACGGGGATATCTGACAAAAATCGGTTTTTCCGTACCGGGTCCGTTTTTTGGCCCGGGTGAGAAACAGATGGTCTTTTGCCCGGGTCATGGCCACGTAAAACAGGCGGCGTTCTTCGTCGATATCTGGTTTTTGGCCATTTCGCGCAAACGGAATCAGACCGTTTTCGCATCCGGCAATAAATACCACGGGAAATTCCAGCCCCTTGGCCGCATGAATGGTCATCAAAGATATTTTTTCGCTCTGATTGTCAAAAACATCCGGATCTCCCTGCAGGGCGGCATTTTCCAGAAATCCGGCGGTATCTTCCCCGAATGATTCCGCCACCCGGATGACATGATCGAATGCTTCGCGGACTTTGGAATTTGCCGTTAAGCGATTTTTGTTTCCGGCCTGTTTTGCAAAGTAGACCAGTTTTTCTTTGACGCTCAGTCCTGAAATATGGCGGGCATAACCGGCAATAAATTTCAGCATGACGTCCAGCCGCCGGCGGCCGGCACTGGTCAGGCCGTCAATGGCCATTCTTTCGGCTTCTGCCATCAGACCGTTTAACGGGTACCGCCGGTCATATCCCCATTTTTTTAAAGCGTCGAGATCCTTGTTTTCGATCCCGTGTTCCAGAAAACCGTTGATCCGCTTAAAATCAACATATGCGCCCGTGCCTTCGACGATTTTCAGCAATGAGAGGAGTTCTGTAATCCCGTTGGCGCAAAACGCATTTTCCCTGGCAGCCGTCTGGCAGGGTAATCCCGCGCTACCTAAAACTTCGGAAAGCACGTCGCCCTGGGCCCGGGTCCGGTACAGAACGGCAAAATCTGAAAATGCCCGGTAGTCGTCGTGCAGTGCATCTGTCCTGCGTACCCTATTTGCAGAAGTGCTGAAATCATCAAAATGAAATCCCGTGCCCCCGATCATTTGTTCAATGGTTTTGCCGATGGCCACGGCTTCGGATTTTTCAGATTCCGCTTCAAGCACGCTGATGGTTTGCAAGCCTGAAATGCCCGAATAGACCCGGCCGCAAAAATCATTTAAGGTGTGATCGTTTAATGAGTGTTTGGCAATCACCTGGTGAGATGCCGCCAGAATGGTTTCACACGACCGGTAGTTTTGGGTGAGCCGGATTTTTTCCGTCGTGGGGAAATCATCTGAAAATGTCTGGAAAAAGGTGACATCCGATCCCCGGAAGCCGTAGATGGCCTGATCCGGGTCGCCGATGACGCAGATGCTGCCGTCTTCGGGTGCAAGGGCCTTGATGATTCTGTACTGGCCGAAATTCAGGTCCTGATATTCGTCCACAAAAATATGGGAAAACCGGTTTCTGTAGAGGTCTTTTAATGCGGTGTCGGATTCGAGGAGGCTGACTACCTTGAAAATAAGGTCTTCATAATCATAGAGGCGCTGGACATCGAGCAAATGCTGGTAGGTTTCATAGATGGCGGGGAAATCAGCAGGATTGATTCCGTCGGTGACCGGCGTAAGGTCGTCTGCGGGCGAAAGCAGATGCTGTTTGGCGCGGGCGATCCGTTCAGCGGCGGTTCCCGGTTTTATCGACAGGTCAAGGATATATTTTTTCACGCTGTCGACGGCTTCAG
>JAABSL010000176.1 GCA_011390415.1 Desulfobacteraceae bacterium | reverse complement strand
CCGGCAATCTTTTAGCCGGAATCCATAATCCGGTTTACTGCAAACTTCGTGGAAGTATGGAATCTGCTGTCTTGGGGAGAAACGATTAAAAGACGGAAACGAAAATGGAAAGTACATTGGATTGAAAGAATGAGTCCCGATCGGGAGGATTTGTATCCTGCGATCATTTAACTGGATTCCGGCTAAAAGATTGCCGGAATGACAGAGAGTAGGATTGCAGAAATGACAGGGAGGAGGCGGAATGACAGTGAGGAGGATTGCCGGAATGACGGAGAAAAGGCTCGCAGCCGGAGTGACGGGAGGACGCAGGGGTGATTTTATGCGTTAACTTAGCACTTATGGGTTTTAACACCGCGGTTTTGATATCAACCATGTGTTCTGAAAGAGCGCGGTGGTACCAGGATGTCGGTGCCCTTTCAGGGCACAGAATTTAGAGATTTGCGGTCCCGGGGTTTTAACCCCGGACTATAAGCCGCCACCCTTTCGGGTTATTTTTTTAGTGATGCCGTAAGAATTTAAATTACAATGCCCTTACGGGCAAACTACAAACGGCCATGGATGATCTGAAACAGCCAAGTTACGACCCTGCGTACTGATAGGGGCCACGCCGATAAGCAGCGCCCGGCGCACAGTGGTCGTTGTTCCTCTATCAACGGCAGGGAAACCCCGTCCGCCGCTGGCAATTGGCGTCCGGGGCCTTGGAAAAAAGGTGATTGCCGTTTGTGATCAGATCCGGGCCATAGACAAAACCCGTCTGGTAAAGGCGGCCGGGGCGCTGTCTTTGGATGACCTGGAGGCGCTCGAACAGGGCCTGAAACAAGTTCTCGCAATCTGATGTTTTTCGTGTAAAAAACCGGACTGACAGTCTTGTCTATCAATATAAGCATGCTGAAGCTGGCCGCGCAAGCGATCATTTCCGCAATCGCGGGCATGGCCCGCTCCTACGGCCTTTTCGATTCAACTTTTATGGATACCTGAATCAGGAAATCCGGTATGCCGGCCGGGACGCCCCGGTTTTGCTCATGACAATCTGCCAGAGCTGGGTTCTTCGGGATCTGAAGGTGCCGGCACAGGAGAGCAGATAAAATTTCCACATGCGGTAGAATCGTTCACCGTATTTGCTCCTGAATTTTGACCAGTTTTTTTCAAACCGTTCATACCAGGCCATCAGCGTTTTGTCATAATGGGGTCCGTAGTTCTGCCAGTTTTCCATCACAAATAAGCCTTCCATGGCTTTGCCGATCTGGGCAATGGAAGGGAGCATGCCGTTGGGGAAAATATATTTGATAATCCAGGGATGCCCGTTGCTGACACTGACGTTCCCGCCAATGGTCTGAACAAACGATATCCCGTCATCCTTGAGATTGTTCCAGCAATTTTCCATATAAGTGGCATAATTTTTATGTCCCACATGCTCAAGAAATCCGATGGAGATGACCCGGTCAAACTGACCGGAAACATTTCTGTAATCCTCGAGCCGGATGTCCACCGGCAGTCCCTTGCAGCGCTCATTTGCCAGTTCCACCTGGTTTTTTGAAACCGTTACGCCGGTCACTTCGGCGCCGTACTTTTCGGCCGCAAACCTGGCAAATGAGCCCCAGCCGCATCCCATGTCAAGAACAGTCATGCCGGGTTGCAGATTGATTTTTTGACATATCAGGTCCAGTTTTGCTTCCTGAGCGCTTTCAAGGTCGGCGGCGTTTTCCCAGTAAGCGCAGGAATAGAGCAACCGTTTATCCAGCATGGCCTGATAGAATTCATTGCCCACATCATAGTGCCGGATACCCACCTCATAGGCGCGTCTTTTTTTCTGAAGATTAAACAGCTTTCCCTGAAGACTGTTTAAAACGCGACTGGCACTGTTTTTAAAGTATCCGGAAAAATCCGTGCGATAAATTTTATCAAAAAACTGATCCAACGCTTCACAATCCCACCATCCGTCCATATACGATTCACCCACCGCCACTTGTCCGCCGTAAATAATACGATTGTAAAGATCGTCATTTTTCACCTGAATATCATAGGGTTTTGAACCGTTGATCGTAATGCCGGCTTTATCCAGTAAATCCTTGACGATCGTTTTTGCATTAAGAAACATGGGTCACCCCCCTTAATCATTCAATCTGATTATCCGCTTAACTCAAGTTGCGATACTCTTGTTTGTAGTGACGCCGTAAGGCGTTAAATTGCTATGCCCTTACGGGCACACTACAAACGGGCCATCATTTCAAACATAATGTGAACAAGGCAACTTGAATTTATGAAATGGACTTCGCCATTCGGACCGCCTCCCGGACCATCTGGGAACTGTATCCCCATTCATTGTCATACCAGCTCATGACCTTGAGCAGGTCGCCGTCGACCACCTGGGTCATGCTCGGGTCGACAATGGAGGCCCGGCTATCTTTGATAATGTCCGTTGAGACAACCGGATCTTCGGCAACGCCCAGTATGCCTTTGTATCTGTCGCTTTGGGCTTCTTTTTTAAAAATTTCATTGACTTCTTCGGCTGTCACGTCGCGTTCCAGCACAAACACCATATCCGCGATGGACCCCACCGGAACCGGTCCCCGGATGGCGGCCCCGTCGAATTTGCCGTTGTATTGGGGCAATACTTTGGTGGTGGCCTTTGCAGCCCCGGTGGTGGTGGGAACGAAATTGACCGCCCCGGCCCTGCCCCTTCGCCATTTGCTGCTGGGCCCGTCTACAATGGACTGGCTTGAGGTGTAGGCATGAATGGTTGTCATGGTGGCTTTTTTGATGCCGATGGTTCTGCCGATAATTTCAACCACGGGCGAAATGCAGTTGGTGGTGCAGCTGGCGCAGGAAATCAGTTCCGCGGATTTTTCCGGTTCGTTAACCCCGTGCACGATCATTGCCACTTCACCGGTCTTTTCCGGGGCGGAGAGAATGACCCGTTTGGCACCGGCCTGAAGGTGTTTTTCCA
This sequence comes from Desulfobacteraceae bacterium, assembly GCA_011390415.1. GTDB lineage: Bacteria > Desulfobacterota > Desulfobacteria > Desulfobacterales > Desulfosalsimonadaceae > SURF-3. The sequence goes on along the minus strand of JAABSL010000176.1, from coordinate 506 downwards.
TTCCCTCTTTTTTTGAAAAAATACCCGTGCATTCAAACACAATGTCGATATCGAGTTTTTTCCACGGAAGCTGAGCCGGATCTTTTTCACTAAATATGGGGTATTCCCTGCCATCGATGATCAGACTGCTGTCTTTGGCCTTCACTTCTTTTTCATACCGGCCGTACACGGAATCATATTTTAACAAATAGGCCAGATTGTCCGGGGGCAGCAGGTCATTGGCGCCCATCAGTTCCAGTTCCGGGTTTTCCAGTATGTTTTTGAGCACGGCCCGTCCGATTCTGCCCATTCCGTTAATAACGACTTTAGCCATAATTGCCTCCTTTGATTTGGTTTTATTTTAATTGATACCATATGCTTATTTGATACCGGAAATGTTAAACAAAGAGAATACGGTGAATTATGTATTTGGAGGGAATAAAAGCAGTATGGGAATGTTTTCACCACGGAGATCACAGAGGTCACAGAGAAAAAGAATGAAAAAAGTTTACTCCTTGTGCTCCGTG
>JAABSL010000175.1 GCA_011390415.1 Desulfobacteraceae bacterium | reverse complement strand
GCTGATGATGCTCAAACGCATGTCAATTATAACATCCGATGAATATCGCGGGGTCAGTTTTAACCTTGAAAACAATGAACTGATTATCCGGGCCACCAATCCCAATGTCGGTGAATCAAAAGAAAGTATTTCCATTGATTTTGACCGGGAAAAAATAAACGTGGCGTTTAATCCCAGGTATTTTATCGAGGCGTTAAATTATATTGAAACGGAAAAAGTATTATTAAATATACGAGATAACGAAAGTCCCTGTGTGGTTCGCGCAGACCGGAATGCGAGTTATCTGAACATTATTATGCCCATGAAAATTTAAGCAAATATAAATAATTTAAGAGAAAAAAGAAAAAATATGACTCAAAATATCCCCATTCCCACCTATGATGAAAATAATATTAATGTATTAAAAGGCCTGGAAGCGGTCCGGAAAAGACCGTCCATGTATATCGGCAATGTGGATGTGGCAGGACTGCATCACCTGGTCTACGAAATTGTGGACAACAGCATTGACGAAGCCATGGCCGGCCACTGCGACACCATTAAAGTCGTGATCCATACGGACAACAGTGTCAGCGTGGTGGACAATGGCCGGGGCATTCCCGTGGGAATGCATAAAACGGAAAATATGCCGGCTTTGGAAGTGGTGTTGACCAAACTCCATGCCGGTGGTAAATTTGATCATGATTCCTACAAGGTTTCCGGCGGCCTCCATGGGGTGGGGGTTTCCGTTGTCAACGCCTTGTCTCAGTTTCTCGAAGTGGAAATCTATTTAAACGGAAAAATTTATTATCAGACCTATTCAAAGGGACATAAAACATCCGAACTGGAAGTCACGGGCGAGACCGAGAAAAAAGGGACCAAAATCCGGTTTATTCCGGATACGGAAATTATGACCACGGATGAGTTTTCCTATGAAACCCTATCCAAACGGCTCCGGGAACTGGCCTTTTTAAACAAGGGACTGACCATCACCGTTGAAGACGAACGTTCCGACCAGAAAGACAGTTTCTGCTATGAAGGCGGACTGGCCGCTTTTGCCGAGTATCTGAACCGTCGCCGCACTGCCCTGCATCCCCCGATTATCATTGAAGGACAAAAAAATGATATCCAGGTGGAAATCGCCATCCAGTACAATGACACGTTTAATGAAAAACTGTTTTCGTTTGCCAATAACATCAACACGGTTGAAGGCGGGTTTCATTTAAGCGGGTTTAAGGCGGGCCTGACCCGTTGTTTAAATTCTTATGCCACCGGTGCGGAACTGCTGAAAAATGTTAAAACAAAAATCAGCGGCGAAGATGTCAGAGAAGGTCTGACGGCCATTATCAGTGTGCGGATCAAATCCCCGCAATTTGAAGGCCAGACCAAGACCAAACTGGGAAACAGCGAAGTCAAAGGGGTGGTGGAATCCCTGTTAAATGAAAAATTCAGCATTTATCTGGAAGAAAACCCGGCAGTCGGCAAAAAAATAATTTCAAAATCCGTGGATGCGGCACGGGCCCGGGATGCGGCCAAACGGGCCCGGGATCTGGCCCGGAATAAAGGATCGCTGCTGGATTCCACCTTGCCCGGCAAACTGGCCGACTGTCAGGTGTCGGATCCGACAGAACGGGAATTGTTTCTGGTGGAGGGCGATTCTGCGGGCGGATCTGCAAAATCAGGCAGAGACCGGCGGACCCAGGCCATTCTGCCGCTAAAAGGAAAAATTTTAAACGTTGAAAAGGCGCGGTTTAATAAGCTGCTTCAAAGCGAAGAAATAAAAAATATGATCACGGTCCTGGGGACCGGCATCGGCAGGGAAGAATATGATATTGAAAAGATAAAATATCACAAGGTCATCATCATGACGGATGCGGACGTGGACGGATCGCATATCCGCACCCTGCTGCTGACGTTTTTTTACCGCCAGCTTCCGGAAATAATTGAAAAAGGATATCTTTATATTGCCCAGCCGCCGCTGTTTAAGGTGGGAAAAGGCAAAAATGAAAAATACTTAAAAGATGAAAAAGAATACACGGAATATATTTTAAAAAGAACCTGCGACTTAAAATTTATTAAAACAGATTATGATGACACGGAGTTGTCCGGCCACGATCTTTATCTTTTTATGAACAACCTGGCCGAGTATTATTCAACATTAAAACAGTTGAATAAACGGGGTATATATTCTGATCTGGTGGAATTGTTAATTAATAGCGGGGTGGCCAGTAAAAAATTTCTTCAAAATGAAAAAAAGATGAATACCTTAAGTACGATTCTGGCTGAAAACGGTTATAAAACCGAATCGTTAGCCTGGAATCCGGATCGAAATGTTTTTGAAATGATGGTGGTCTCCACGGAGGTCGATATTTTAAATGACATTTTCAGGGGAACTTCGGGAAAAAACAAGACTGCTTTAAAAATCGGCCGCGGGTTGGTTTATTCATCGGATTATCAAAAAGCCCTGGTGTTAAGCAATAAAATCGTCAAACACGATCACCCGCCTTTTTATGTGTATACCAAAACAAAAGATGCGGAGCCGGTGGTGCTTAATAATAAAGAAGAGTTAATTCATTATCTTACCGAAGAAGGAAAAAAAGGCATCTCCATTCAGAGATACAAAGGTTTGGGGGAAATGAATCCGAACCAGCTATGGGAAACCACTATGGATCCGGAAAAGCGCACCCTGCTTCAGGTAAAAGTGGACAATGTGGTGGATACGGATGATATTTTTACCATATTGATGGGGGATGAAGTCGAACCCAGAAGAAATTTTATTCAGACCAATGCTTTGGAAGTGTCCTCCCTTGATATTTGATGACTTCGTAAAAAGCTTAAATTCTTTGTTGCGCTTCATCCTTCGTTTCTTCATGGTACGCAAAGTACAAATCATCACTCAGGATTTGCGCGCCTCGAATTTAAAGCTTTTTTCTTTGCCATCGGAATCTGAGTTTTTACGAATTGGTCATATATAAAATGAATGAATCCGAAAAAGACCAGGATTTTAAAATCTGCACCATGTGCAAAGAGCAATGGAAGGAAAGGACCGCTTTTTTAAGCGACCCCTTACTGGAAATGATCGGTTACCAGGCAGATATTGAAAACCTTGAATACGGGTTATTTTTATTTAATCACCATAAAAAAGAGTGCGGATCGACTATTGCGGTGCGGGTCCACAAATTCAGGGACCTTTATGCCGGTCCGGTTTACACTCAATGTCTGTTTGGCACGGAAGAATGCCATGAATTATGTCTTCATAAAAAAAACCTCGAACCCTGCCCGGCAAAATGCGAATGCAGTTACGTAAGAGATCTTGTTCAAATTGTAAAAAACTGGGAAAAAAAATAACCGGCTTAACCGGTTCTCTCAATTCAGCACAACATATTGTATTTACAATCGAACTAAACCGGATAAGCAAAAAAAATAAACGGGCAGATCGATACCGTTAAACAAGATTTATTTCAAAATGAATTCCATTTC
>JAABSL010000174.1 GCA_011390415.1 Desulfobacteraceae bacterium | reverse complement strand
CACGTCGTCCATGGTGGTTTTCCGGTATCCGAATTCCGCAAACGCGCCAAGGGCCACCTGATAAATGATTTCTATGTCTTCTCTGGGTTTCATAATCACCTTTTTAAATAAGTGAACATTTTGTTTATTTGTTTATTTAAAATGCAGCCGGGTAAAAGTCAAGCATATTTGATATTGCCAAGGAATTTTTTAAATTATATAACCCCAAGCTGAGCATTTTAACTCTTAATAAGATGTTTTTTTATTAAATTAAGGATGTTGCAAGGTTAATGGCAGACACACAGACAAGCGGAATGCGGCTGATCCGGAAAAAGAAAAAAAAGAATATCCTTCATGAAATTTATTTGTATGATCACACCCTGGTCAAACGGTTTATTAAAACCGCGCCTTTTCCGGACATGCGCAAGCCCTGGCAGGTGGAGCACACGGCCCTCCGGCGGCTTTCGGGATTGCCGGTGCCGGCAACCTATGGATTCTCGGTAAAAAAAATTAAGGGCGCCACCGAAATTGTCTATGCCCGGGAATATCTCGACGGAAATCCGGTGGGAATGTTTGTACCGGAAGACATGGATGTCATGGCAAAAATGACGGCTCAAATTCATTTACGGGGGGTGATCACCCGGGACCCTTCGGTGGATAATTTTATCCGCACCCCGGACGGGACAATCCTGTTTATTGATTTCGGACGATCTGTTATTTTAAATCCGGAAAATCCGCTGATCATTGATTATATGGGAAAGGAACTGGCACGAATATGGTATCATGCCTTTGCCGGGGATGATCAATTATATAAACGCTTCCGGGATCAATATTTTGAATCCTTACCGTGTACCCGGCCCAGCCGCTTTTTGATGGAAAAAATCAGCTTTAAGTGGTATCAATTTTTAATGGCATAAGGTGTCGTTGGTTACAGCCGGTTTCGCATTCAGCATTAATAAAAGGAATATCAAAATGAAAAAATCAGGCACCATGACAATCCTGGCCATTTGTATTGTGGTATGTGCAATGGCTGTTCCCGGAAGTGCCTTTTCAGGGATGCTGGACCAGTATCTTGGCGGAAATTTGGGAAAGCCGGCCGGCTTTTCCTGCGAAGTTGCAGGTTCCGATATGACATCAGACAGCATGGCTTTACGTCCCGCCAACCGAAACAGCGGGTTTGCCATGGGAAAACTGCACAAGTATACGGGATATGCCACCATTGTTGCCGCGGCGGCTGCGGCGGTATCCGGATCAGATGACGGGTTTCACAAGGGCGCGGGCAATGCTGCGGCGGCGCTGGCACTGGCCACCTGCATTACCGGTTTTGCGGAATACGGACATTACTTTGATACGGATGAGGGGTTATCTGCCTACAACATCCATATCGTCCTGGCAACTTTAGCCACGGCGGGCTTTGTGGCAACAGCGGTGGACGCCAACAGCAATGACGATGACGGACATGCCGGACTGGGCATCGGCTCTGCGGTGCTGATGGTGGTGCCGGTGGTGATTCTGCATTTTTAGCGTTTTTTTCAGGAATAAAAATGAAGTTAAACAAGTCTTTACGGCATAATGCCGCTTACGGGGGCGTGCTGGTCCTGCTGGCCTTTTTCCGGGCAATCCCCCGGCGGGCGGGCATCACTGTGGCGCGCATGCTGGCGCTGGTTTTTTACGCGGTGTCCGGATATCACCGGAAAAATACCATCCGCCATCTGACCATGGCCTTTGGCCGAGAAAAGAGCCAAAAAGAAATCAAATGGATCGCCCGGCATGTATTTTTGCATTTTGCCACCGTGGCCGTGGACGCCATCCGCATCCCCATTCACATTGAAAAAGGCATTGACCGGTATATTACGACAAAAAATATACAGTATCTGGATGCGGCCCGGCAATCCGGAAAAGGGTATTTGTTGATGACCGGTCATTTCGGCAACTGGGAGCTGATGGGGGCCTGGATCGCCCAAAAGGGATATCAGCCCCACGCGGTAGCGGCAGCGTTGTCCAATCCCAAGCTGAATGAGCTGATGGTGAGAACGAGAAATGAGGCCGGCTACATTAATATTGAGCGGGGAAATGCCACAAAAGGGGTAATTCAGGCGTTAAAAGACGGTTATCCTGTGGGATTGCTGATTGATCAGGACACCCGGACAAAAGGGGTGTTTGTGGACTTTTTCGGCATGAAAGCCCACACCCCGGTGGGTCCGGCCCTGCTGGCCGGTCTTCTGGATGTGCCCATCATTACGGTGGCCATGCATATTAAAAAAGACCTGACCTATGAAATGCAGAGCTTTCCGCCCCTCCGTTACGTTGACACCGGGGACCGGGGAAAAGACATCATCACCCTGACTCAGAAATGTTCGGACGTTTGCGAACAGATGATCCGGGAACACCCGGAACAGTGGGCCTGGATGCACCGGCGCTGGAAAAAACAGCCCGGAGACAGCATCAAGAAGAAATGGCTTTTTTCAAGTATGCCGGCCGGGGGCATAACCGACCCGGCGCCTACCGGCTTTCAATCTCGTTCAGCTTAATCCGGGCCTCTTCATTGTCCGGATTCTCTTTTATTTCCAGAATCAGCTCATCCACCGCCTTGTCCTTCATGCCCTTGCGCCAGTATTCCATGGCCTGGTGATAATGGGACGGGGTGTTTTCTTTTTCCATGTTGCGGGCGTCAATGTATTTGGCGTGGGCCTCGGTATTGGCCGGATCGATCTTGATGGCAATCCCGTAAAAGATAATTGCGTCTTCGGTTTCACCTTTTTCAAAATACACATCCCCCACTTTCAGGGCGTCTGCGGAATCTTCTACGTTCCACTCCTTCATCCGGTCGCGTTCGCGTTCTTGCAGCTCAAAATCAAAATCCTTCATTTTATTGACTTCATCCGCCACTCCGGTCCGGTCATGCTTGAAAATAATGTTGGTGTCTTCGGCCAGTCCGGTGGCGGGCAGCAGGCAAATGCTTATAAGAGTGATGGTTAATTTTAAAAAATCAGATGGTTTCATGAATTCCTCCTGAGGGGATTCCCCCTTAAAAAAAGAAAGCAAAACGGTTTTAACCACGGAGAACACAGAGCCCGCAGAGAAAGAATTTCTTATATTTCCAATAGCTCATCTCAGTGATCGCCGTGTCCTTTGTGGTTTTAAAAGAACTTTTAGATATTTTAAATATACGGCAGGTAGAGGATGCTGTCAATTTGATTGCCGGGTTCGGTTGGTCAGAAACCGCTTCTAACAGATGCGGGGAAGCTGCTCCCCGGTCAGCATATCAATAATGCGTTCTCCGCCGATGGGGGTTTGCATGATCACCGTGCCCGGATGATCCGCCGTCACTTCGCCGATAATGCAGGCATCCCGGCCCAGGGGGTCTTTTCTCATTTCAGCAAGGGCTTTTCGGGCCTGCGCTTCGGGCACGAATGCCAAAAGCTTGCCTTCGTTTGCCACATAAAGGGGATCCAGTCCCAGCAGTTCGCAGATGCCGGCCACGGGTTTTTTCACCGGAA
>JAABSL010000173.1 GCA_011390415.1 Desulfobacteraceae bacterium | reverse complement strand
ACAGGTCGGCTTAAACCGGCAGCAAGCCGGTTTCAACGGTGAAAGGCACCGTTTGTAAATCCAAAGAAGCATAAGAAAAAAACGAGTGATCAAATTGCATCGCTTTTTCATTCCTCGTCTCCCGGTATCGACTGACCAGCCTTCGGCTTCCCCATAACGCCCGGGCTGGAGGCAGAGCCGTGGGGAATGTCGCTTTCATGCTCATTCGCCCGCAAAACATCGAGTTTCTGCAGCAAGCCTTGAATCTCTTCGCCCACAACCTGGCATTTTATTCCGCGGCGCATAAATGCCCGCGGACGGAATTCCAGCCAGCAGTCTGAGAGCAATGGCAGAAATTGCCGATAGCTTTCTCTGAAAAGACGGCGGGCCCGGTTCCGGACAACTGCCCTGGGGCTGTAATGCCGGGATATAACAAAACCCACGCGACGGCATCCGTCCGGAGGAGGGGCAATACAGCGAATCACGCAATACCGCCCGACAGCTTTTCGGCCCCGCTGCCTGATATACTGAAAATCGGCATGCCGGCGCAAGCGTGTTTCACTAGAAAAAACCCGTTTCCGCGCGGACACCGATTTGTCGGTTCTCACCACGTGTTGTTTCCGTGGCTTTGTCAGCATTTCAACTATGCCGTCAGACGTTTGCGACCCCGGTGCCGGCGCCGTTTAATAATCGCGCGACCGGAACGGGTCCGCATGCGGGCGCGAAAACCGAGTTTACGTTTCCGGGACCGGTTGGAAGGCTGAAATGTATGTTTCATAATTGTCCACCTGTTTATCTGCTTTGGATTTTTTTGGAATTAATTTTTCAGAAAACCCGAAAATCCCCTGTAAGGACCGCACGATGCGAGTTCAAATCAAATAAATAAAAAGAGCATTTAATATAATCCCCGAAAGTAGGAGGTCAACCTGCCTTGAGGGGTTCCGGACATCTGTCACGACTTTTTCCATCTCGGCAGCCGGTCAACTGCCGCGATTGTGAATGAATCAGGCTAGTCGTCTGCCAAGTCAGCGGTGAAGCGCTCGTACTGCTCCTCATCCATCAAAACTTCAAAATCACTTTCGTCAATATCATTAATCTTACAAATCCACCCCTCCTGCTCCGGAGAAAGATTCAGGCGGTCCGCATTCTCTTCCAGTTCTTCATTAATCTCAATAATGGAGCCACCCACCGGGCAAAAGACATCCGTGGCGGCCTTCGCGCTCTCAACCACGCACATCTGCTCGCCCTGGGAAAGTGTTGTTCCCACGGTCGGCAGATCAATAAATGTTATTTTCCCAAGCTCATCCAAAAGATAAGCGCTGAGACCAATAGTCCCGACACCATCACTGATTTCAATCCACTGATGCTCTTCACTGAATAATTTCATCTCTTTTCCCCTGGATTTCTCCTAGTGAAAACATGTTGCAACACGATTTGAGCCTGCGAGCAGAAGTTTAAAAGCCGCAGATCCGAAAACTATAGTCAAGGACGCCGGACGTATAAACATAGTGGATTTACGTCTTTTTCAAGCTGTGACCTCTTATTTTTCTCTTTTGTGCACAAACTGCATTGCACAATCGGTGTAAAAGAACTATTTTATTGAATAAGGTTATCGGAAACCGGGGCTACCTACCTAGTTCCCGTTCCTTTGCGGCTTTAGATCCGCTTCATTTACAAAGTAATCAGAAAGCAGGAGATTGGTTATGATTTTTTTTCTCATGATAATTGCCGCCATCGGAATGATTTTCGGTGCTGTAAAAATGAAACAGGGAATGGAATGGGGTAAGGGTGTTACAGTTGCCTGCGCGATTCTGGTGCTGATTCTAGCTGTTGCCCACACAAAAAACAAAATGGGCGGGGGCAAGATCAGTGACAAGGAAATCGCCCGGATTCAACAGCGCGAAAAGATGTACCAGCAGGTCAGCGCCGAGAAACTGGCCCGGAAAATGGCCGCCGCCTATCCCGGTTCGAAAGCCGTCATTATCCGCCCCATGGATTTGGGGTTTGACATGCCCGATCTTGAAAATAAAATCGAGGGGATAAAAACCGGTTTTGGTCAGGATATCGAAATTATAGGCATTCTTTCACCCGAAGTTCCGCAGATGCTGATCAATGAAATGGAAGCGATGAAAAAGCAATATCTGGAAGAGTCGGGCGAATCGGAGGTGCCGGAAGATTATGTCATGAGCATGGGTTTGGGCATGGAGTACGGCGATATGATAGACGTTGCCCAATTCAATCAGCTGGCCAAGAAAATTCCCGACGACGCGGACTTGGTTGTTTTGCTGACGGAATTTCCCTATGAACTGGAAAAAATCAGTTTATGGAGCAAAAAACCGCGGCCCAAAGTTGCCGGTATTGTCAACAGTATCCCTCCGAAACTGGATGCAGCCATTGAAGCGGGCTACATTACCGCCGTCGTGCTGCCCAAATACGATGGGGATTTCACATCCAAAGATATCCCCGACGACATCGACGAAAGATTTGACCGGAGATTCCTATTGGTGACAGCTGAAAACATCAAGGACATCGTCGCTAAATACCCACAACTTTTCCCAACCATGTAAAATTTTCTCCAAAGCTTTTTACAGAAGCCTGGAAACCGGCGGTTTCCAGGCTTTTTTCTTTTAAGCTGGCGTCTGTCATTGGCTCGAAGGCTCGCGCCCGCCTGCAGCAGCTGTAGCCTTCGGCTTGAGCCGACAGGCACTGCGGGGCAGGTCGGTGGCGCTTCGCGCGTCAATTGGGCTTCCTCTACGCTCTCTTGAAACTTCAACGTCCCGTAATGTTGCGTTCTGCGTTATGTTGCGTTGGCACATGTTTGGAGATGACAATAGGCTGTACCAACGGTTTTTCACAACATAATACGGTTCCCGGCAGCGCCGTTTTAGATGTCCTGCTGGTATCTCGCGTCAGAGTCCCGCCTTGAGGCGGAAGTAGCACAAGGGCCTTCAGGGCCGTTACCAGTGCCGGTAAACTGTACGCCCAATGCCCCGGACAGACACCGCACACAAACGGTGCCCATGTCCCATTGTCGGCTGAGCGGGGAGGGCTGACGAGGCGCAAGGTTGACCAGTACCATACCGAGGCTGAAGCCTCTCGCGTCACTTCCGCGTGAACGCGGGACTCTGGCGGGCGCGTCATCCTAGTCATTCGCCTTAACCTGGCCTGCAGGCGGTTGCTGAAAAGGCGTTATGTTGCGGATAAACCCGAAACCGAGAAACCCGCAACGACAAACGCAACCCATGTCGCAACATAACGCAGAACGCAACATTACGGGACTTATGTTGCGCGCAACATAAGTCTCGCACCTTGTCCCGAACCAAACTCGAAATGGATTCAGGTTAGGGACAAGGTTCGGGACAAGGTTAGTTCAGCCATCCCATGGGACGGCTGTGATTCTCTTCCACTGTTGAGTTGCTTTAATGGTGGCGGCCAATCCCACCCATGAAAGTCCGGCGGATGCACAGTGCTCGAATGATTCCGAACCCTCGGTCTGTATGGAGATGATCCGCGAATA
>JAABSL010000172.1 GCA_011390415.1 Desulfobacteraceae bacterium | reverse complement strand
ACCGTTGACCGCAGTCTCAATGGGATAAGTCACCAGGGTTTCAACTTCTTCAGGAGCCATGCCGTGGGCCTCGGTCATAATTGCTACCGTGGGTGCGGTGAGATCAGGAAAAACATCCACCGGCATTCTGCTTGCCTCATATCCGCCCCATGCTAGTAGCAGCAACCCGCCCAGCAGCACGAACAAACGATTTTTAAGTGACCAGCTAATAATTTTATCAATCATCGTCCCCCCCCTTAATGCGCATGGCCGTGGCCGGCGACCTGTGGACCGGAGGCTGCCAGCTGAACCAGATAAGCGCCTGTGGTAACAACGTTTTCACCCGGATAGATTCCCTTTTTGACTTCAATAAAACTGCCATCTCGGATGCCCAGATTGATGACCCGCCGTTCAAAAGCATCTTTGTGGGTTTGAACATAAACAACACTCATGCCGTTATGCTCTTGTACCGCTGAGGCGGGAATGGCAATGGATTCTCTTGGTTCTCCGGTTATCACATGGACGCGGGCAAACATTCCCATACGCAATGCATTGTCTGTGTTCGGGAATTCGAAAATCAGCGGCACGGTCCGGGTTTGCGGGTCAATCACATTGCCCATGGCAATCAGACGATGGCCTTTGGCCAGATCGATCTGGAACGGTATGTCAAAACCATCCACGGTAAACCAGGCACCCCTGGGGTTGATGAGACGGGCAACATCTGCTTCCGGAATTTTGACTTCCAACCGCAGCGTTTCCGTGTTCACCACATGGTAAAGAGCGTCTCCTTCCCGCAGATAAGCTCCCGGCGTCACGTACACACCATCCAGAATACCGTCAATGGGGCTGGTTACTTTAAGGGCGGTATCTCCATTGTGCTTTTCCGGCCGGCTCTGATACTGTTTGAAACGCTGTTCTGCAGACGTCAGCTCTGCCCTGGCAACCTGTTCCTCCTTGATGGCTTCTTGCAGCCTTTTTTCCGGAACAATCCCTTGCTCAAAAAGGGCCTCCACACGCACCAGTTCCTTTTTTGCCAGTTGATATCCGGACCGGGCCTTTTGTACGGCAAGATCTAATGAGGCCGGATCCGAGTCCCCGTTTAAGCTGGGAACGATTTTGGCAATAACGTCTCCGGTGCGGACCTTGTCCCCGAAACGGGGAAAAGGGATATCAAGTGCGGCAAGGTAGCCGGATACCGGTGCAGTGACAATGGTCTGACCATAGGAAGAGGCTTGTATTACACCGGTTGCCGGAAGCGATGACCGCATTTCTTTTTTCGTCGCGGATACCGTGGCAAAATCAACCAGGCCCTGTTGTTCGACACTGAAAACAATCTCACCTTCAGGATGCCCATCTTCCATATCAAGTTCGAGCCCGCCGAAAGCGTCTTCATGGCGGAAATTGCCGGCATCTACATTCCCGGTTTGTTTTTTTGCCGTCGCACCATGATCATGGCTCTTATCATGCTCATCTTCAGAAAACCTGTGCGCCAGATCACACCCGGCCAGAAAAAAAATAAATAAAGCGATAATTCCAAGTCTTTTTATATTCACTGAATGATTCCTCCTGTATTCAACTCAAGATCAATTCTCACCATACGTGCCGCTTTCATAAGGTCTAAAAGCTGCACCTGGTGTTCAAATGCGCTTCGATGGGCGTCCAGAATTTCCAGTACACCGATTTCACCAGCCTGATATGCAAGTTTGGCGGTTTCCAAAAGCGCACTGCATTCATCGCAATCAAGCAATTCTAACGCAACAGCCAGCTCGTTGTATTGATGCCACAGACCTCTGATAGTTCCTTTTTTCTTCGCAAGTGTTAATGCATATTCATTTTGCAAATACTGTCGATTTGCCAGTGCTTTTTGTTGTCCCGCAACGTTGCGGTCAAAAACGGGAATAGGCATTGATACACCAAATAATATGGCATCAGCATCTGATTCGTCCGTATCCTTATACCCCACGCCAAGGGTAAGATCAGGAATCCATGAGCGTTTTGCGTATCGTTCGTCTGTTTCAAAAGCGTCTATATTCAGTTTCATTGCCATCAAGTCAGACTGGGTCTCAGCTTGCTCCAACAGGTTTGCCAGGTCGCGGGATGGGGCTTGTGGAAAAAGACTACCCTTAACCCCAGACCATTGATTTACCTGATCGGCACTCAGCCCGATGGCGGTAAAAAAATCGTGGGTCAGCCTTGCTTTTTCAGCCTTCGTATTCTGCTGGTCAGCCAAAAGCATGGATCGCTCCTGTTTCAGGCGATCCAGATCATATCCTGAAATATCGCCTGCTTTTTTGCGCTCCTGCATCATCTTTTCCAATGAATCCATTGCCGATCGCATTTGTGCGTAAATGTCTAAAAGCTGTTGCTGATAAAGGACCTGATAAAATTTTTGTCGAATTTCGGTGGTTTTCTCTAATCGCCATTGCGCAATTTCACTGAATGCGGCTTTCAGGCGCTGCCGGGCTGATTCTATCTGAATTGCCCGTTTCCCGGATATGCTAAATTCCTGAGACAACATATAGCTTCGTTCATTAATATCTTTAGGACCATCATCCATGGTTTCCTGTTCATATGAGAACTCAGGGTTTGCCCAGGTGCGGGCTGCTATAATGTCACTTTCCGCCAGGTCTGCACGGGATTGAATTTGTTTGGTTATTTCAGGCCGCTCAAGTCCGATCCGGACGGCGTCTTGCTCTAAAAGGAATTTTCCGGAATCATCCGCCCAAACGGTTGACATCGCAAAAAGCAGAAATAGACCTGTCATTCGGCAGACAATCCTGATTTTTGTGGTGTCCGTCCCGGAGAATAGGTCCAATAAATTGACGTACATATTCAACGCTCCTAATAAATATGGTTTCCTGTCGCACTCGTGTAAGGAAACAGCAGGGATTAATTAAATTCGTATTTTGTTAAACGTTTTCTGTTTGTTTTATGGCAAAATACCAGAGCAGCTCGCTGCTTTAACAAACAGATATCAACGCTAACTTTATATAAATTTGAATTGTTTTTGATGTGGCGCCGTGAAGATATCCGTATCTATACAATGCCCCAAAAAAGGCGCAGTGATAGGTTAAAAATCGAACGGCAAACCAACGGATACCTGTTCAATTGTAAATTAAATCGATATTTTATCGAATTAACGCTACAGCTGAAACAGTCTGGGGAATCAAATCAGGAGGACAATGGTTGATTTAAAAGATAGTTTATCGGGTAAGAAGTCCGGTAAGTTTTTGGGATGAAAATTCGATGTATTATTGGGTTCGTTCAGAAAAGGAATTCCGCTGATGAAAAGCTTTGCGAAATTCATTTCAAAAGATGGACGATTATTATTTGAATGGACAAAAATTTGTGAATTTATTTGCGGTTCATGGCAATGATCGGATTCATTTAAGGAACCGTCGCAGCAATCGCCCTCGGTGCCGGATCCAATATCGGCACCCAGACCAATGTTTTCGTGATGGGAGTCGTGGCACAAATCAAAAGCACCCGTCTCACCGACCAGTGCAATAATTAAAAAACCT
>JAABSL010000171.1 GCA_011390415.1 Desulfobacteraceae bacterium | reverse complement strand
GTACTGGAATCAAGGCCAATGAAAGCCAAACCATTAAAAAAATAGCTGAAATTTACCAGACTGGTCCTCTGGACATATATGAACATATCAAAGTAGCCAGCCTCAAACAAATATCAGAGTAGCTTTGATTGCGTTGTAAGGAACTGTTTCAAATACGGCCAATACCATTCGCCTGACTCGCTTGTTTCCAAATATTGGCAAACTTACTACCGGGCGGCTTACTTTTGCTGATAACTGAAAGTGAGAACATCATGGCAAATATCCAGACTTTGAAAATTCTTGTTTTTTGGAAGGATGTCTGTTAAATACTTTTGTATGATGCCATTCTTCTATTTTGGTATTCAGAATAGTCACCCTTTAAATTCGATTTTACTAAACATTGAATGAGGAGAGTATACACATGACAACTCGTAATTTTTTTATGGCTATAGCTGCGCTATGCGCCTTATCACTGGCCGCGCCTTTGGCGTTTGCGAACGTTAATATGGAAGCATCGACAAGTCAGAGCAAGACCAACCAGTTCTGGTGGCCGAATCAGTTGGATCTATCGCCTTTACGTGACAATGATTCACGATCCAACCCCTATGGTGAGGATTTCAATTATGCCGCTGAATTTAAAAAACTGGACCTGGCGGCGGTCAAGACAGATATCGATACGTTGCTAACCACTTCACAAGACTGGTGGCCTGCAGACTTTGGCAATTATGGACCTTTCTTCATCAGGATGGCATGGCACAGCGCCGGAACATACAGAACGCTTGACGGCCGTGGCGGCGCCGGGGGTGGGCAACAACGTTTTGATCCTCTTAACAGCTGGCCGGATAACGCGAACCTTGATAAAGCGCGCCGCTTGCTTTGGCCGATCAAACAAAAATACGGCCGTTCCCTGTCCTGGTCGGACTTGATGATTCTGGCCGGTAATGTCGCCCTTGAAAATATGGGTTTTGAAACCTACGGGTTTGCAGGTGGCCGCGCAGATGACTGGGAACCCGATATTGTTTACTGGGGTCCCGAAATGGAAATGATGGCCAGTGAACGGCACGAAAAAGACGGCAAATTACAACGCCCCCTTGGTGCCACGCATATGGGTCTGATCTACGTCAACCCGGAAGGCCCGATGGGCAAGCCTGATCCCGTGGGGTCCGCCGAAAATATCCGTGAGTCCTTTGCCCGCATGGCTATGAATGATGAAGAAACCGTCGCCCTGATTGCAGGCGGGCACACATTCGGTAAAATGCACGGGGCGCACAAATCCTCCGAATGTCTGGGAGCTGAACCTGCTGCCGCGCCGGTTGAACAGCAAGGCTTTGGATGGAAAAACAAATGCGGAAAAGGCCATTCCGAAGACACTGGTACAAGCGGTCTGGAAGGGGCCTGGACACAGGCTCCAACACAATGGACCACTTTATATCTTGAAAACCTTTTGAATCTGGAATGGGAACAAATGCGTTCTCCCGCTGGGGCAATACAATGGGTCCCCAAAGATAAAGCCATGCATGAAACAGTGCCCGATGCCCATGTTGAGGGGAAATATAATCCGCCTGTCATGACAACGGCTGATTTGGCATTGAAATTCGATCCCGAATATAAAAAGATCGCCGAGCGTTTTCTTGAAAATCCTGATGAATACCAAAAAGCCTTTGCCAAAGCCTGGTATAAATTAACCCACCGGGATATGGGCCCCAAAGCCAGACTCCTTGGCCCCGAAGTGCCGGATGAAAATTTGATCTGGCAGGACCCGGTGCCGGAGGTCGATTATGAACTTATTGATTCCGGAGATGCAAAAAAACTAAAAGCACAGATCCTGGAGTCAGGCCTGAGCGTTCCGGAACTGGCGCGCACTGCCTGGGCTTCTGCGTCTACCTTCCGCGCGTCCGATATGCGTGGTGGTGCCAATGGCGCCCGTCTTGCACTGGTGCCGCAAAAAGACTGGAAGGTCAACAAACCTGAAGAAATTGCGAAGGTTGTCGCCAAAATGGAGGAAATCCGCAGTGATTTCAGTAAGCAAGTCTCACTGGCCGATATGATCGTGCTTGGCGGTGCAGCTGCTATCGAAAAAGCGGCCCGGGATGCCGGATATGACATCGTTGTCCCATTCAACCCTGGACGCGCCGATGCCACACAGGAGCAGACAGATATCGAATCTTTTGCCCTGCTCAAACCCCAGGCCGATGGCTTTCGAAACTATTTTAATGCTGAGGAAAGCTATCATTCCCCGGCCGAAGCCCTTGTGGATAAAGCCGATCAGCTGACCCTCACCGTTCCTGAAATGACTGTGCTGGTGGGCGGCATGCGTGCCCTCAACGCCAATGCCGACGGCTCAAAACATGGTGTGTTAACAGACAAGCCAGGTACTTTAAGCAATGACTTCTTTGTCAATCTCCTGGATATGTCAATAAAATGGCAGAAAACAGACGTTGAAGGAATTTATGAAGGTCTTGACCGCAAAACAGGAGATGTTATATACACCGCTACCCCGGTGGATCTTGTTTTCGGTTCAAATTCCGAACTCCGGGCAATTGCAGAGGTTTATGCCATGAATGACGCGGAAGAGAAATTTATCCATGACTTTGTTAAAGCGTGGACAAAAGTAATGAATCTTGATCGCTTTGATAGCGTCCACAAGATTTGATAATGACAATCCAGGCCTCTTATTTTCCCGGAGAGTTTGATATGGGGCCTGGATTTTATACGAAACCTTCAAAAATGGAGTATGTTGACATCGGCCGATTCTTCTGCTGGGAATTGCACTATTGACCCTTACGTCGTCTTGATCTGTATGCAATCATCAGGTGAGAGGCAGACGGATTTATAGCACCAATGGTTCCGAAAGGATGAAGACTGTTGATAGTGTCGGGTTCAAGCAGCGCATTAATTAACCAGACTCTTTCAATTGCCGGGTTATGCAGAACCTCGCATAAAAACTGAGGCAAATGTTTCTTTCAAAGGACCTAAGATAGTTTCTAAGTCGGATTCATTTATTATTTTCACATATAATCCCTTTTCCTCAGCTTCCTTTCTAAGAAATAAGAACTCTTCATTAATTTTAGCTGTTACCCATGCTTCATTTACGCGGAATTGATCTGGTGTGATCATACTAAACTCCATTTCACGGAATACATAACCCAAGAATCAACATAATTGCCATCGAACAAAAGAACCATAACAAGTTTTGAATAATTTTGGTATCCTTCATAAAACGTACTCTGCAAATTTCCAGCATTGGATAATTTATGCAACTCCGGTCCCTACCGTGCTCACAAAAAAACATCCTCTGGTCGTTGATCACCGCCACAATGTCAATCCAATCTGCGAATTGCAGAAAGAAGCTCATCGGTAGAACCGTCTTTCGTACAGTAAGCAGAAGCCCCGGCTTGTATCATCTGATCTGCCTGATCTTGCTTTTCATGCATGGACAGACCGATGATCCGAACGTAGGGAAGCTCGGAATGAATAATCCGGGTAGCCTGAATACCGTCCATCCCCGGCATGTTGATGTCCATCAGG
>JAABSL010000170.1 GCA_011390415.1 Desulfobacteraceae bacterium | reverse complement strand
ATCGCCTAAGGGCAGAAGTTTGCCGAAAATGGAATCATACAGGGCTCCTGCCACTTCCCGGGCCTGATCCGGAAAAAAATCGGTTCGCCCCACATCTCCGATAAATAAAGCGTCGCCGGTAAAGACCGCCACCGCATCTTTGCCATAATTTTTATCAGTGACCACTATGGAAATGGATTCAAACGTGTGGCCGGGCGTTTCAAGAATTCTCAGACCCAGATCACCCACCTCAAAGGTGTCACTTTCGGAGACACCTTCTCCATAAGAAAAAGCAAGGGCTTTCCCGTGATGAATTACAGCACCGCTGCGTTGGGCAAGATCTGTTGAACCGATGACATAATCTTCATTGCGATGGGTTTCAAATATCCGGGATATCCGCACCCCCTGCTGTGCGGCAATTTCAGCATATATGTCACAATCGCGCCGCGGGTCGATGACCACCGCATCAAATCCATCACCCAGAATATAGGATAAATGGGCGATGCCTTCAGATTTGATTTTTTTCAAAAACATGGTTGCTCCTCTTTTTCAGTGTTTCATTATTAGTTTTTAAAAGATAACAGCATCAATTTTATGGTGAAATACAGCATTCCCCCCATTTTCAGACATTAAAGGCTGTAGAAACAGATATGCCAGTCTTGAAAGCACAGCGGTTTTCCAGTTGAAAAAACTTAAACCTGTATAATAATTACAATTAAGGCAAAACCTTAAAACAAGACAAACAATGGGGCATAAAAACAAGAAGATCAATAAAAGTTTTACACGGCCCATAACCAATGGGAGTTTAAACGGGCTTGTAAAAAGTATTCACAATCAGATGGGGCTTGTAATCGATTACACTGTATAGATGGGCAATGGCATATGATTGGGACACTGCAAAAATTCAGCCCAGCATCACGGTATTACATCCACATTTTTTCTTGACTTTTTTCTGAAACTCTTTCATATCATTATTCGAATGGTGTTCGAATAATGAATTTCATTTGTATAATAAGCCGGGCAAACCAGGAATACATGCATGGGAACCAAAGAAAGACGGGCAAGTGAAAAGCAGGCCAGACTGGATCAGATCCTTGACGGGGCAAGAAAGATGCTGTTTTCCCACGGCATCGACAACATCTCCATGTCCGGTATCGCAAAAAAAGCGGAACTGGGGGTGGGCACCATCTATTTTTATTTTCAAAGCAAAGAAGAAATTTTCGCAGCCCTCCAGGAAGAAGGACTGTCCCTTTTGTACCGCACCATTCAACAGATTCACTGCCGGCCGGTTCCCAGTGACAGAAAGCTGACACTGATCGGTCAGGCATTTTACACATTCTGCCACGACCACAAAGACTATTATGACGTGATCAACTATTTTCTGGCTTCTTCCAAAATATTTTTCACTCCGGACCTGAAAAACCAGGTCGACATGTCCGGTGGCAAAATCCTGGACCTGATTCAAAAAGTCATTGAACAGGGCATGGCCGACCACACCTTTGCAAAAACCGATGCCGGGAAATATGCGGTTTATTTCTTTGCCGCCCTCCATGGGGTGATGCATCTCAAGAAACTGGAAAACACCGCTTTGGCAAAACAAGATCACCAACAAATCTATATATTCAGCCTGAAACAGCTTGTGGCGGGCTTGAAAGGAGGAAAACTGTGTTCACAGACCTGAAGGACAAAATCGCCCTGGTGACCGGTGCCGGCAAAAAAACCGGTATCGGTTATGCCATATGCCGGAAACTGGCCGCGTGCGGGTGCAATATTGTCATCGCCGATCTGGGCCGTTCCGAAGACTGCGCTGGGGATGTCAAGACCGGTGCAATGGATGAAATGACACAGATTGCCGCGGAACTGGAAAAAGACCGGGGGATTCAAACTTTGTGCACCCCCCTGGATGTCACAGACAACGCCTCTATCAGCCGGATGGCGGAAACCGTGCAGCAGGCCTTCGGCCGGGTGGATATCCTGTGCAACAATGCCGGTGCCACCTTCGGGGTACCCAACAGCATTCACACCTATGATGAAACCGCCTGGCTCAGGACCTTGGATGTCAATCTCAACGGCGTGTTCCGGGTATGCAAAGCCATCATTCCCCTGATGCAGCCGGCCGGCGGCTGCATCATCAACACCGCGTCCCGGGCCGGCAAGGTGCCGCCGCTGTTCAACGGAGCCTATGCCGTGTCCAAGGCCGGGGTAATCATGATGACCAAGGTGATGGCCAGGGAGCTGGCCGGCCTGAACATCCGGGTGAATGCCGTCTGTCCCGGTCAGATCAGAACCGACCTGGAACAATGGCGGTTCGGTTTGGAGGCCCAATTCTTCAACACCACCATCGAAGAACAGGAGGCAAAAATGTGTCAGACCATCCCGATGGGCCGGATCGGCAACCCGAAAGAGGTGGCTGACCTTGTGGCATTCCTGGCTTCCGACCAGTCCTCCTATATGACCGGCCAGGCCATCAATATATGCGGCGGACAAATCATGGAACTGTAAATACCCACACCAATGACCCTGAAAGGAGACTTTCCCCATGACAACCATTACCGGTGCCCAGCTGGCGGCCCAGGCATTGATCGACCGAAAAATCCCTTATATCTTTTCTTTGAGCGGGGGGCATATCACCCCCATCTACCAGCACCTGGAAAACTCTGATGTCAAAATATTCGATACCCGGCATGAACAGGCAGCCCTGTTCATGGCCGAGGCCTGGGGAAAGCTGTCCCGGACCCCGGGCGTGGCCATGGTAACGGCCGGCCCTGGGTTCACCAATGCCCTGACCGGCGTGGCCAGTGCCCATTTCTCCAACACCCCCCTGGTGCTCATCGCCGGGTGCGTGGGCCTGGACAACAAGGAACGGCTGGATCTCCAGGACATGCCCCAGGAGGAGGTGATCAAACCCATGGTCAAAAAAGCCCTGGTCTGCCGGAAAGCCGAGCGGGTGGCTGAATACATGGACATGGCATTCCGGACCGCCCAGGCCGGACGGCCCGGCCCGGTATATCTGGAAATCCCCATCGATGTGCTCAATACCCCGGTGGACGCAGGGTCGGTGAAACAGATCAACACCCAGGTCCTGTCCCGGCCGGCTGACCCGGAAAAGGCAGATGCACTCCTTGAAATGATCCAGCAGGCCCAGAAACCGGTAATCATAGCCGGAACCGGTGCCTGGCAGGCCGATGCCGGGAAGACCCTGACCCGGTTCATGGAACAGACCGGCATCCCGGTGTTCACCTCCTTGTCTGCCAGGGGGCTGGTGCCGGACAGCCATCCCCTGTGTTTTGAAGGCGCTGTGGCTGTCCGGCCCGGGGCCTGTTTTGCCGCCTATCTGGAAACCGACCTGATCATCATCCTGGGGACCCGGATCTCTTTGTATTACCTGTTCGGAGATATTTTCAACCCTGAGGCCCGGATCGCCCAAGTGGATATCCAGGCCGAAGAGATCGGCCGCAACCGAAGTGTGGACCTGCCCGTGGTCAGTGATGTGCACGCCTTTCTGGCCCGGTGCCAGGATGGGATCGACAAA
>JAABSL010000169.1 GCA_011390415.1 Desulfobacteraceae bacterium | reverse complement strand
CAATGTATAGCGTCGGAATGGCATACACCTTGTCAATCAAGCTGAACCATTTACCTCCTTTTACCCCCTTTTCGAGGGCCGTCAACATACGTTCCGTCCAGACCTCCGGTTCGACCCATGACCATCGGTCCCGGATCTCTCCAACTTGTTTAGCCATTTCTGACACTGACGCTGGTTGTTCTTCCAAAGTTCTGGATTTCATATATCCACCTTCCTGTGTCCCTTCGCTCCGGACCCGTTACAGGCCTTCATCACTACTATGGACACTCTGACTCCTGACCGGCTCTCTCCACCGATCAGGTCTCCCTGCTTAACGCAAACCACCTTCCTGACCATTCCGACCTCAACCACCTGGTGTTCCCTGTATTCTCGCTTTATACCTGCCACATTGTTCTCAGCGGTACAGGCTCCCCGGCTCGGACGTAATTTCCTATTACGCCATCGCCAGCACGGGTCTGGGCTTCGCCACTACCTAGCAGGCTCGCCGAAATCACCCGGCCGAAACAGGTTCGTTATCCTTCGGACTGGTCGTTCATCTCATGCTGCTCCCCACCCTGCCTCACGACAACGCAGTTGCATTCGATTACAGGCTGTGACATATTCCTGAAGAGGACTTTCACCTCTCCGATGACTTGCGCTCACAGGCGCACTAGGCCGGGTTTCTTACCCGGCAATCCGGCTATTTTGTCGGGAATGGAATCCCGACCTACAATCCCTGACGGCTTATTTTTCGAGCCTGATCATTGTTTCGGCTCCTGCCATACATGGGTGAATGCCGTTCACCCCTGCGCATCAATTTTCATTGGCCGAAATGAAGAGCAAGATTTATCCTTCATCCCAATGAATGCATTCCGTGGGGCAGCTTTCCATGGCCTCTTCAATGCAGTCTTCATCTCCGCCTTCCGGTTTGATAACTTTCGCTTTTTCCTCCTCATCATCGAATTCAAAAACATCCGGACAAAGTTCCACACAACTTTCACATCCCACACATTCTTCAGTGTCTATGTATACACTTTTTCCCATTCGCCTGATCCTTTCATTAAAATGTTCAAGTTTGATTGGGTCTACCTATTGTTTGAACGGAAAGTCTCAAAAGAACAATTTTCCTGTCATTGCGAGAGAGGTACGACCGACGCAATCTCCTTATAGACAGGGGATTACTTCGTCGTTCGTTCCTCACTTCTCGTAATGACAGCCTGTTTTTGAGGGTTTCAATCAACCACTACGGAACTCCCCGCCTACGTCCCGAAAACACGGCTGCCCACCACAGATAACTGCGGAAACCGGTCAGCGGCAATGGTTATGTCCGGATTAATCGGCTTTTTTGCCGCCCGCCGGTTGAAAAATCCATCATGTTCCACCATTTCCAGAATATCCGTATCATAAATATGCAGATGTCTTGAGTATGCATAGATCTTTTGACCCGGATGATATTTTTTAATTTCCCGGCTGAGTTTAAGGGAATCAACGCCGTTAATTTCCAGCGGCATAAAAACCATATCAAAAGATTCATTTTTCAGCATTAGTAAGGTATCATAAGGTTTTAATATAATGATCACGGTGTGCTGCTTGTTTTTTAATAACGTTTCGGTAATTATTTGATCTTTCTTATCGGCTTCCAGTACGAGTATTTTCATTGGCATCTCCTCTTTTTTCGAAAGTTCTGTCATACCTGCCCTGACCATTAGTTGATCATTAATTTTTTTTTACATGATGCATCAGGCAAATAAAATGGGGTATTGCCTGTATTTCAAAGAAAAGTATTGTCTATTACGATACTCCTAACATTAAAAAAATCCTTTACCATCGAATGCAACCGGAGTCTTTTAATGAATATTCTAATTTCAGCAGCGGAAAACAACGCCCTTCACGGAGCAAAAGTCGGAGGTCTGGGAGACGTCATCGGGGAAATCGGACCGGAACTGGAGAAACAGGGCTGCCGGGTCACCACTGTTCTTCCGTCATACGGATTTGTCCACAAAATTAATCCTTCGACCCATTTCACTTCATTTAATTTTTATTTCCGGGGATTTGACCACCATGTGAATATCTTTGCGGTCTCTGCCCGAAACCCCGATGATACGGTACGGCATCTGGTAATTGATCATCCCGCATTCGGCAGTCCGGCCGGCCGGACCATTTATTCTCATGATCCTCCGGACCGCCCGTTTGCAACCGATGCCAGCAAATTTGCATTGTTTTGCACAGCGCTTGCATCCGCACTGGTTCAAAACCGGCTGCCGCTTCCGGACTGCGTGCATCTTCATGACTGGCACATGGCCTTTTTTCTGATTCTGCGCAAATTTCATCCATATTTTCATCCTTTAAAAACAATTCGAACCGTATATACCATCCATAATCTGGCCATGCAGGGGCTCCGGCCGTTTCACGGAACCGAGTCCGCGCTGGATTCCTGGTTTCCGGGCCTCTGGTTCGACTGGATGGATCTCCATGATCCCGGGTGCGCGGATTGCGTCAACCCCATGGCCGCGGGAATTCGGCTGGCTGACAGGGTACATACCGTTTCCCCGTCATATGCGGAAGAAATCCTCAAACCCAGCCAAAAGCCGGATGTTTATTCCGGCGGGGAAGGACTGGAAAGCGTGCTTCAATATACCCGCGCCCAAAACCGGCTCAAGGGAATTTTAAACGGCTGCACCTACCCTGAAAACCGCCCCTTGCCGGAAAAACACTTTTCAGCCCTTTGCCATACCCTGAAATCCGGCATTTCCGCTTGGCTGGCGGGAAAAGAATCCCTTCCGGTGGCCCATTTTCTGGCCCACACCCGCTTAAATGATCGAAAATTGCATAACAATCCACCTTCTATCCTGCTCACCAGCGTCAGCCGGCTGACAGACCAGAAAATGCTGTTGATGAAATCAGCCGGTTCCGCCGGCAAATCCGGACTGGAGGAAATTTTATGCGAGCTGGGCAGACATAACGGCCTGTATATCCTTCTGGGCTCCGGCGATTGGGCGTATGAACGGTTTTTTTCAGACATGAGCGCCTTGTTTGATAATTTTATTTTTCTCAACGGTTACTCGGAAAAATGTGCGGATGCCCTTTATGTCAACGGCGATCTTTTTCTCATGCCCAGTTCTTTTGAGCCCTGCGGCATCGGCCAGATGCTGGCCATGCGCGACGGTCAACCCAGTGTGGTGCATCATGTGGGCGGATTAAAAGACACGGTCAGGCACAATCATAATGGATTTGTTTTCACCGGCGACACCCTGACCGAACAGGTGGATAATTTCGTCCTTACCACAAAAGCGGCCCTGGACATGAAAACACATCGCCCGGGTCAGTGGGAAAAAATTTGCCGGCAAGCGGCCGGAGAACGCTTTGCCTGGCAGAAAAGCGCGGCTGAATATATCAACTCCCTTTATCAGGACAACGGTTAGTTTACCATAACCACTGAGCGGGATTTTGATTTACCGGCGTCAAAATTAAGCAGGGGCCGCCGGAGCATTCGTTCATATAGATCGATATATTTTTGTGCGGTGACCTGATGATTAAAGGCGGCTGCGCTTTGTTTCATTATCCGGCTGATCTG
>JAABSL010000168.1 GCA_011390415.1 Desulfobacteraceae bacterium | reverse complement strand
TCCGGCTTTGCCAGATGATGCATCACCATAGATAAGACCGCCAGATCCGCCTCGCTGTTTGGCAAAGGCAGATGTTCAAGTTCGCCCAGGCGGAGTTCAACACGGGGTTCATTTTCCGGAAAAAGCTTTTCCGCCTGATCCAGCATTTTGCGTGAACTGTCAACGCCGACGGCAAAATCGGCTTTTTTTAGCAGACCCGCCAGCAGTTCTCCGGTGCCGCATCCAAGATCCACCGCCAGTGCGCAGGTGTCAATACAGTCCAGAATGGCCCGGTTGAGGTCAAAATCGCCCAAAATCTGCTGCTGCAGATCATTCCACTCCGATGCAATGGAATTGAAAAAATTCCGGGCGCTGATGCGGCGTTCCTGGACAAGCTGTGCGGCATTTTTTAGATCTTCGGCCAACTGCGGCTCGGATTGAAAAAGGGGCTGAAGCGAGTCTGCCAACCGGCCGGCCGCATTCCGGCGGGATGCGGAATAAAACGCCCAGGCCCCGTCTCTCCGGCATTGCAACAGCCCGGAATCGGTCAGCACCTTGAGATGTCTTGAAATTCTGGATTGTCCCATGGACATCAGGGACACAATTTCATTTACGTTCAATTCGTTGTGCATTAAAATATTGAGCAGCCGGATCCGGGTTTCATCGGCCAGAGCTTTAAAATGCGCTAAACACTTCATATAAATAATTCCAAATATCAAGATATGTTGATATATACAATTATTTATTTTAATTTATCGGTTAAGTCAAGATTTTAATTTCGATAAATGCGCTGACATTTTAACAGGCTTTGATATTATATTAATTGCTTGATAAGAATTACGAAAAAAAGAAAAGGAGATATCCGTGTTTTCATTTTCAGAAATTCTCGATATGGCGGTTCAGATCGAAAAAAACGGGGAGCGGATCTATCTGGCGGCAGTTGATCATACAGGCGATGCCGGTCTGAAGCAGCTGCTCGAATGGATGGCGCAGGAGGAAAAACATCATGCCAAATGGTTTGAAGAGTTAAAACAAAACTCTTCCATTTTAAGCGGGGATGAGTCGATAAAAGAGATGAGCGAAGCCCTGGTGCGCGATTATCTTGGCGATCAGGCGTTTTCGCTTAAAGATGTGGATTTTTCCCGGGTAACAGATTCTGATGAGCTTATCGGTGTTTTTATTGAATTTGAAGAAGACACCCTTGTTTTTTACAATTTACTGGTCGCTTTTGTGCCGGATGAATCCATTAAGGAAAAAATTCGAAAAATTATTGCAGAAGAAGAAGCCCATGTTCAAAAACTCAGCGAACTCATCGGCATTGCACCGGAATAAGCAGATGTGACAATTTTCAGTATCGTTGCCAACTAACGAAAGTGCGTTATCAGGCGCTTATTCTTTGCCCGGAGTGTTTTTTATTTTCAGCCGGCCGGATAATTCTTTTGCATGGCCTGCGGCTTTTTTTAATTCTTTTATTTGTTTGTCCGTTTGACTGGCAGAACTGCCGGCTTCCAAAAACGAAATCTGATCAAACAGGACGTTGGTTATTTTATCCAGTTTTTTCGCAAAGTCGTTAAAAATTTCCCGGGCGGCTATTTGTGCCCGAATTTCTAAAGTTTCTTTTTGCTGTTCTATCTGCCGGGTAATATCCTGGCCCACTGCCAGCAGGCCGATGACCTGACCGTTTTCATCCTTTAGGGTGGAATCAAACCACATAATTTTCTTTTTTTCTCCGGTTTTGGTAACAATCGTAGACACGTTTCCCGTGGGAATTTCTTCGCTGCTGCCCGGCAAAGCGTCTGTGGAAAAGTTCTGCGTACCGTCTTCCGGAGAAAATACATCCACCCAGTACCGGCCCATAACATCTTTGAGCAAGTACCCGGAAACTTTTTCCATATAGGGATTAAAGCGAATAATGCGGCCTTCCGGGTCCAGAATCAGCACAATACCCGGTGCGGCATTAAAAAGGCTTTCTGCGAAATTGCGGCTTTTTCTTAATCGTTCTTCAACTTTCCGGCGTTCGGCCACCTCCATTTCCAGGACCATTTTTTCTTTATCCAGGTCCAGCATTTTTTCTTCCAGCTTGTTGATGAGACGCTCACTGTATAATTTATATGCGCCGGTACTGTCATTTTCCGATGGTGCGGGCATATTGATTTTACCGTTACGGATATTTTTAAGCACCCGGGAGATGGTTTCCAGCAGGACTTTGTTCTGAAACGGTTTGACAATGAAGGCTTCGGCGCCGAATTTTATGGACAGGATCTCATCTTTTTCTTCCGTGTAGGTGCCGGAGCAAAAAATAAAGGGGATGTTTTGCAGTTTTTTGTCTGCTTTGCATTCCTGGCACAGGTGGTACCCGTCCATCACGGGCATGAGAATGTCGGAGATGATCAAATCAATCTTTTCGGATCTCAGTATTTCAAGCGCTTTTTCACCGTTTGCCGCCAAAACGACTTCATAGTCATTATTCTCAAGCACAGTTTTGATCAGAGTCAGATTTGACAGGTCATCATCTACAACAAGGATTTTCATTTTCTGTCCTTTTCTGCATTGCTGACAAAAATCAGCAGTACTGCAAAATGTGTAGTAAAAAAACAAGCGCCGGCGTGTTTTCTGGTCTGATTAAGATTATTTGATTAATTATCAATATGTTTGAAGCAAAAGTCAAGACAAACAAATTAAGCGAGATTCGAGCCATAGTTTTTTGGCCATGGGTTTTAAAACAGGTTTTAAAATTTGACACACTTTTTGATCTTGGGTATACTCTGCCGCAATAACACCACATCCTGTTCCTCCAGCGTCAAAAATTTTTAAAGGAGAATATCAAATGAGAGTAACTAACGCGCAACTTATTGTTGTACTGGTAATTTTGTTTTTGGTCGGTGGTATATCCCAGTCGTATGCGGCCTCCGGAAATTTAAGATATTCGATTACCGTAAGCAAGTTTAAGAATGAGGCGAGCTGGAGCGGTCAATGGAGTGTGGGGGACGGGTTTACGACAATTTTAACGGCAGCGCTTCAGGATTCCAAAGAATTTCTTGTTCTGGGTGATAAGGAAATGAGAAACGAAGCAATGATCGAACAGGATTTTGGCGCCAGCGGCCGAACCGCTAAAGGGAAAAAAACGGCTCAGACAGGGCGGATGACGCCTGCGCAGCTTCTGGTCCGGGGATCGGTGACCCATGTTGCGCAAAGTACTTCAGGGGGCGGGGGCGGCGTTTCTTTTATGGGCGTCCGCATCGGCGGATCCACAGATTCGGCGGAAGTCAATATCACCATGTATCTTGTGGACTCTGAAACCGGGCAGGTCAAGGCGTCAACCAAAGTGGTCGGGAAATCAGACCGCAAGGGACTCTCTCTGGGGTATCACGGATCCGCCCTTGGCGGTTTGACCGGCGATATGGACGGGTTCATGAAGGACAATGTGGGCAAGGCATGTGAAGATGCCGTGGCTCAGGGCGTTGAGTTTCTGGTTGCTCAACTGGAAGACATTCCCTGGGAAGGCACGGTTGCAATGGCAAAGTCGGATAAAATAATTATCAACCGCGGTGCCAGAGAAGGGGTTGCCGAAGGCGCAAAATTCGATGTCGG